>NZ_JBQTCF010000007.1:0-133808 GCF_052379845.1 Roseinatronobacter sp. NSM
CAGGCCCGCCTTTTTTGGTGTCTTGCAACTGGTGCAAAAGCTGTCACGCCTTGGTTGCGCCGTGATCGGCTGGGCTGGCTGCGTCGCGGAACACGGCGGTAATGCGGTTCCAGCCTTTGCGTATGCCTGCCTGAATATAGGCTGCGCGCATACGGCGCGCATCTTGTTCCAGCCGCGTGACGTCCAGAATGGTCAGTGTTTCATTGGATAGCGGTGTCATGTTTTTCAACCTTGATGGATGTATGTCTGTTGCACCGATAAATAGACGCTGCGGCGCAGCATTGCGACCGACAATTCGGAAACGCCGCTATGCAGCGCGTGCATTCCTGCGCAGTGCACTTGTCACGTTAGCGCTAACTGTTTATAGGATGGTGTAACATCGAATATTTGCCCGCGCATCTTGCGCCAGCCTATCGGAGGGATCATGCCAATCAATTCCGGGATTGAAGCTGTCACAGACAGAATCCGCAACCGCTCGGCTGCGCGTAGGGGGCAATATATGGACAGAATGCGCGCCGCAGCAGAAGCTGGGCCTGCGCGCGCGCATCTGTCTTGTGGCAATCAGGCCCATGCCTATGCTGCGATGGAAGGGGACAAGGACACTCTGGCCACAAGCCGCGCGCCCAATCTGGGCATTGTGACGGCCTATAATGACATGCTGTCCGCACATCAGCCATTTCAGGCATATCCCGACATCATACGCGCCGCCGCGCGTGCAGCGGGCGGCTCGGCCCAGGTGGCAGGCGGCGTGCCCGCAATGTGCGACGGCGTGACCCAAGGGCAGCCCGGCATGGAACTGTCGTTGTTTTCGCGCGACGTGATTGCGCTGTCGGCGGGTGTTGCCATGTCGCATAACTGCTTCGATGCCGCTGTCTGGCTTGGGGTCTGTGACAAGATTGTTCCCGGCCTGATCATCGCGGCCGCGACATTTGGTCATGTGCCTTCGGTGTTCATTCCCGCAGGCCCAATGACCAGCGGTCTGCCCAATGATGAAAAGGCCAAGGTGCGCCAGAAATTCGCACAAGGCGAAATTGGCCGCGATGCGCTGATGAAGGCCGAAATGGCCAGCTATCACGGGCCGGGCACCTGCACCTTTTATGGCACGGCCAATACCAATCAGATGCTGATGGAATTCATGGGCTTGCATTTGCCCGGCACCAGTTTCATCAACCCAAACACGCCCTTGCGCGATGCGCTGACCGTGGCCGCGACCGAACGCGCGCTGGCCATTACCGCGCTTGGCAATGATTACCGCCCCGCGGCCCAGGTGCTGGATGAACGCGCCTTTGTGAATGGCATTGTGGGGCTTATGGCCACAGGCGGGTCCACCAATCTGGTGCTGCACCTGCCCGCCATGGCGCGCGCGGCGGGCATTGAGCTGACCTTGCAGGATTTCGCCGATATTTCCGACATGGTGCCCCTGATGGCCAAGGTGTATCCCAATGGACTGGCCGATGTGAACCATTTTCACGCTGCTGGCGGGCTGGGCTTTATGATTGGCGAATTGCTGGATGCGGGGTTGCTGCATGATGATGTATGCACCATCGCAGGCGACGGGCTGGCCCGCTATGCGCAGGAACCCAAATTGCGCGACGGCGTGCTGGTATGGGAAGACGGGGCCGGGCACAGCCTGAATGACCGCATTCTGCGCCCTGCACGAAACGCCTTCCAGAAATCGGGCGGGTTGAAACAATTGTCGGGCAATCTGGGGCAGGGGGTTATCAAAACCTCGGCAGTCGACCCCGCGCGCCACGTCATACAGGCCCGCGCCCGCATTTTCCACGACCAAAGCGCAGTCAAGGCCGCGTTTCAGGCGGGCGAATTTACGCAAGATACGATCGTCGTTGTCCGGTTTCAGGGACCTGCCGCCAATGGCATGCCCGAACTGCATTCGCTGACCCCCATTCTGGCCGTGTTGCAAGATCGCGGGCTGAAGGTCGCATTGGTCACCGACGGGCGCATGTCAGGGGCCAGCGGCAAGGTGCCCGCAGCCATCCACGTCGCCCCCGAAGCTGCCAAGGGCGGCCCGCTTGCGCGGCTGAAGGACGGGGATTTGGTGCGCCTTGATGCGCAGGCGGGGCGGTTGGATGTGCTTGAAGATGACTTTGATGCGCGCACGCCAGTGGTGGCGGATCTCTCCGCGAATGAATTTGGCATAGGGCGGGAACTTTTCGCAGCCTTCCGTCAGGCCGTGGGCGATTCAACCGAAGGTGCCGCTGTCGTGGTCTGACCTGTCGGTCGTGACCGAAGGGCGCGCGACTGCGCGTCCCGACGCGCGCCGCAGCCCCCTCAATGGGGGCAAGGGGCGCGCCCCCTTACCCCTCGGGGGCAATCTTCCAGCGCGCCTCGTTCTCCTCGATGGCGCGAATCCGCTCAGCGGTTTTGGGGTGGCTCATCAACCATGCGGGCATGCCACCGCCAACACCCGTCAAGCTGTCCAGCTTGCGAAACAGCTCTTTTTGCGGGCCGGTGCCAATATTGGCCTTCACCAACAGCGCGGAGGCATAGGCATCGGCCTCGTATTCATCATTGCGGCTCAACTTTGCAGCCAGAACCGACACCAGAAAATTTGCAATCACCACGCCCAACCCGGGCAGGAAACGATTGAACACTGTGGCCAGCGCCATGCGTACGGCATTGGTGCCTGAAAAATCAATCATGCGCTTGCGTGAATGGCCCAATGCCACATGCCCCAGCTCATGCGCGATCACACTGGCAAGCTCCTCTGCCGTCACCTCGCCTCGCCGGTATTTATTGTAAAATCCGCGCGTAATGAAAATGCGCCCGTCCGGCGCCGCCAATCCATTGACAGGATCAATCTCATAGATGTGCACCTTGATCCGCTCCACGCCCACAGCGCGCGCAAAGCGGTCCGTCAGCGCCTTCAGCCGGGCATCCGCCAGCGGAGTGGACTGCATATCAAGCTCGCGTTTGGTGCGCCAGCTTGAAAACCAATACATCGCCACCCCATAGAGCAGCAGCAAAACAAAAGGGGCAAGTTTCAACATAGCCGGAATATGGGGTGCTTAGGGACGATAGGCAATGGTCACCCCCCCACAACAAGGGTCAAACCCATCATCGCGGCAAACGAAAGCGTGACAATACCCCCGGTTGTTGCAGGGGTCACGCCTTCGGTCGCCTCCGGCAGTAATTCCGAAAATATCATCCACAACATGGCCCCCGCCGCCAGCCCCAGCCCTACGGGCAAGAACGGCTCAAAACTCAGCACAAACAAAAACGCCGGAACCGCCAGCATGGGCTGCGGCATCGATGACAGGATCGCCCAGCCGGCCGCTTTGCCAATGCTTGCCCCGCGCGGCACCATGATCAACGCAATGGCCAGGCCCTCGGGGACATTATGCAGCGCAATCGCAATCGTGATAAAATCGCCCAGCTCGCGCCCGCTGCCATAGGCAACCCCGACCCCCACCCCCTCGGCTGCGGAATGCGCAGTCATCACCCCCATGATCAACAGGATCTTCAGCCCATCCGCCCCCTGCAGGCCCGCAACACCCCGCTCCCCGCTCGCGCTCAGCAGGGTCTTTGCCAGCCAGATCCCCCCCAGCCCCAGCACCAGCCCGACCAGACTGCGCAGACCTGAAAACCCGAACCCTTCATCAATCAGGCTGAATGTTGCGGCCAGCATCAACCCCGCCGCAATGGCATTGCCATGGGCCAGCGCACGTGGCGTCACATCGCGCAGCGCCAGCAACGGCAAGGCCCCAAGCCCGGTCGCAACCGCCGTGACGCCGGCCGCAAGGCATACCAGAAGAACTGTGGGATCAAGCATCGCATATCTTGTGTTTAGAATAATTCTAATAACCCTAGAGCGATATGATCCCCGTGACAAGCCCCATTGCCGCCGCAGCGCGCCCCCGCCGCATATGCCAGCATTTACACATACACCGTCACATGCCTGTTGCAGGGCTGCGCTAAAAAACGGCATGCGTGATTTGCAGCGTCATAAAGGCTTGTCAGGGCGTTGGCGCAAGATATAGTCCAGTTTATGGTGTCCGATACAATCGCGCACCACTGCCCCCGCGGGGCGCGCGCGCCCAGGGGGCTGCCAATACGGAGGCGGCACCTATGGATGGTGAATTCAGAACTGATTTTGTACGCGATCCAGTCGCATTGCGGCATTTTCCGGCACTGGTGCTGAACGCAGATTACAGGCCCCTGTCTTATTATCCCCTGTCGCTGTGGCCCTGGCAGGACGCCGTAAAGGCGGTGTTTCTGGACCGGGTTGATATTCTTGCAGAATATGATCAGGTTGTGCGCAGCCAGCGCATGGAAATCCGGGTGCCCTCGGTGGTCGTGCTGCGTGATTTTGTCAAACCCCGAAAACGTGTGGCCTTCACTCGCTTCAACCTGTTTTTACGCGATGAATTCTCATGCCAGTATTGTGGCGCGCGCCATGATCTGACCTTTGATCACGTCGTGCCGCGCAAGCTGGGGGGGGTAACAAGCTGGGAAAATGTTGTGGCCGCCTGCGCCCCGTGCAATCTGGCGAAAGGGTCCAAAACCCTCCGCGCCTCGGGGTTGAAGCTGCGCCAGACCCCCTATCGCCCGGATGCCGAAATGTTGCGCAATCTGGGCCGCCGTTTCCCCCCGAACCATTTGCACGAAAGCTGGCTGGATTACCTGTATTGGGATACCGAACTCGAAGCCTGATGCCCCCAAGCCGCGCTGCCTTGACGGGCAGGCCCTGTATGGACAAACTGCACCAGCAATCACCGCATCACGCGCGCCTGCGGAACAGGCTGCCACTGACGCCTTTCCTTCATTCTGGCAAAAATATCCCGGGGGCAAGGCCCGCAGGGCCTTGGGGGCAGAGCCCCCTGAAGATATAAAATATATCCCAAACGAAAGGCGCAACATATGGGCAATGCAGTCATGGTGCAGGGGTGTGGGTCCAATGTCGGGAAATCCGTCCTTGTCGCGGGGCTGTGCCGCGCGGCGTTGCGCCGTGGTATTTCCGTGGCCCCGTTCAAACCGCAAAACATGTCAAACAATGCTGCTGTCACGCAAGATGGCGGCGAAATCGGGCGCGCGCAGGCCTTGCAGGCGCAGGCTTGCGGACTGGACGCTGTGACCGACATGAACCCTGTGCTGCTAAAACCCGAAAGCGACACGGGCGCGCAAGTGATTGTGCAGGGCAAACGTATCGCCACAGTCAAGGCGCGCGCCTATGCGGGGTTGAAACCGCAGCTTATGGGGGCCGTGCTTGACAGTTTCGAACGGTTGAAATCCGCATATGATCTGATCATCGTCGAGGGGGCGGGCAGCCCCGCCGAGATCAACCTGCGCGCCCATGATATCGCCAATATGGGGTTCGCGCGCGCCGCCGATGTGCCGGTTCTTCTGGTCGGGGACATTGACCGTGGCGGCGTGATTGCCCAGATTGTTGGCACCATGGCGGTTCTGGACGCAGATGATGCCGCAATGGTTGCGGGCTTCATCATCAACAAGTTTCGCGGCGATCCGGGCTTGTTCACGCAAGGGTATCAGCAAATCGAAGCGCGCAGCGGGTGGCGTGGCTATGGGGTGCTGCCGTGGTTCTCGGATGCTATGTATTTGCCTGCCGAAGATGCGCTGGACCTTGGGTCTGGCGCTGCGCCGGGTGGGGTCAAGATTGCCTGTCTTGTCTTCTCGCGGATTGCCAATTTCGATGACCTTGACCCGCTGAAGGCCGAACCGGGCGTTGATCTTGTTATGGTGCGGCCGGGCCAGCCCATTCCGGGCGATGCGCAGCTGGTCATTCTGCCGGGGTCAAAATCCACCTGTGCTGATCTGGCATTTTTGCGGGCGCAGGGGTGGGATATCGATCTGGCGGCGCATATCCGACGGGGGGGGCATGTGCTGGGCATTTGCGGCGGGTATCAGATGCTGGGCCGGATTCTGCACGACCCCCAAGGCCTCGAGGGGCAGACAGGTCAGATGCAGGGCCTTGGGTTTTTGGACGTCACGACAGTGATGACCGCAGACAAACGGGTGGAACGGGTGCAGGCGCTGCAGTATTCAACCGGGCTGGAGGTGGCGGGCTATGAAATACATATCGGGCGGACCACGGGCGCGGATTGCGCGCGGCCTTATGCGCGCACGCCCAGTGGCAATGACGGCGCCGTTGACAGCACGGGGCGGATTATGGGCACATATCTGCACGGGCTTTTCGCGTCCGACGGGTTCCGGTCTGCCTTTTTGGCGCATCTGGGCGCAACGACTTCCGGGTTGAAGCATGCCGCCCTTGTCGAGGAAACGCTGAACGCGCTTGCGGATCATCTTGAAACGCATCTGGACATTGCGGGCGTGCTATCGCTTGCGCGCTGATACGCACCCTCGGACCAGATTTAAGAGTATCCGTCTTGATCAAGCAGTTTTCGGTGTCCATTCGCGGTCTTGTCGGACGATTGCGTTGGCCAGTTCGATCAGTTTTCGCATGAGGGCCGTCAGAGCAACTTTGGCGGGCTTTCCGGCCTTGATCATGGTCTGATATTTCTGCCGCAGATCTGGGTTGTGACGAGCGGCGACGAGCGCAGGCATGTAAAGCGCGTCGCGCAGAAACTTTCGCCCGCCTTGGATGAATGCTTTACCCAGCCACTGACCGGATTGTCGTGTCATCGGCGCGAGGCCCGCGAGACTGGCGATTTGCTTGCGGTCCATGGTGCCGATTTCCGGGCACTCGATCAGGATCGCGACAGCTGTGATCCGCCCCAGTCCGGGAATCGAACATAGAATGTTGAGGGCGCGCGCGCGTTTTGGGCACTCCTTCAAGAGCGAGAGCAGCGCGCTTTCCAACTCGGTGATCTGACGTTTGACTTGCGCGATCCGCGCTTTGGTCTGACGCTTGGTCAAGGCGATGGTCTGCGTCTTTAGCCGGTTCAAGAGGCGCGTGCGCTCCTTGATCAGGGCCGTGCGCGCGACCTGCAACTCCTTGAGCTTGGGTTGATTTTTATCGCCAACCCCATCCGGCAAAAGATCGAGCGCCGCTCCCATCATGGCGAGGGCGCGGGCATCAACGGCATCGGTCTTTGCCCGTGTCCCACGCGCCTGCGCGAAGCGGCGCGCCTGTAGCGGGTTCACCTTCACCAACGGCAGAACACCTGCAAAGCTGCGTTCGAGAGCCGCGTGGTAAGCCCCAGTCGCCTCGTAGACCACCAGGTCCGGCATGTGCGCCCCGATCCAGCGCCGCAGCGCGCGCTGGCCTGCGGCGGAGTTTGCGAATTGCGCAGCCGCGCCGGTGCTCAGGCGATGCACATCGAGCGTGTCTTTCGAGATGTCAATTCCGATGGTATCATTTGTCATCTTCGCATGTCCTCTGCTTGTCGTAGAGGGCTCCAGTGCCGCTCTGTATCCGTTCAGGCCTCAGGCGAAGACGATGGCTGATCACACTCTAAAACGGTCCCTCACGACCAAGCCCGTGACGATCCAGCCACCGCCCCAGCACGCCATAAATGGCGTGGCGTGCTGGGGCTCTCTTTTCGCATAAGAGCCGGGATCAGCATAAGACAAGCAGGTTGCGCAAAAGTGGGAACCGGTTTTATGCAAAAAGACATGCGACACCATAAGGTGTGAGTGGGTCGCGTGAATGCGAATGAACGCCAAACGCGCTAACGTGCCGATTTCGCCTGTCTTGGGCGCATGCCGGACCGTGATCCCTCTTTTAATGTGCAGAAACAGCCAGCAAGCGGCACGTCATTCAGCCATTTGTGTATCCCTTAGCGTTCATGCGCCACGCCAAACCTTTGGGATCGCGTGTTTGCGCGCAAAGCCGTGTCCCAGTTCTGCGCAATACGCTATATATGCGCCCGAACCGCCTGAACACAGGTGGTGACAGTCATGTCGCAACAACCAGCCCGCCCCAGCTTGGCAATACCACATAGGCCTGCGCTGGGGTGCGGGGGTAGGGTCGATCCGGCTGCAGCATCCTTCAGAATGGCACGCTGCTCATGGACGCGCGGGTAGCAGTTCTGCCAGCCTTTCGCGCAAAAGTGTGCTGTCGCGCACCGTGTTGCGACCCGCATTCAACAACCCTGACGGCACAGCATTTTCGTTTCGTAATGGAACCGCCAAGGGCTGGACAGAACCTGTTTCGACTTCTTGCGCTGTCTGCATCATTGCCGGTTGGGCCGGCCGTTCTTCCGATGCAACGCTTTCCGTGATGCTGGCTTCCATATTACGTTCGGCCACGTCAGTAGCATTCGCTTCCGGGGCAGAAATGTCGGGTAATGGTGTGGCGTCCAGCGCCGTGGCGATGTCACGCACTGGTCCTGTGCCGGTGTTGTCACTCTCTTGGGTGGTGGCCGGTTCGGCGATCAGAAGCTGTGCCTGCACATCAAATCCCAGGCGGGAAAGACGGCTTGCGAGCTCTGATTTCACGGGCCACGGCACCGATCCTTCCCAAGGGCGATACTCGAACACAAGGGTCACGAAGGACCTGTCATCGGCCTCGCGCACCAGGTCCAGCAGCAAATCGGCCATAAGGGCGTCAGTTTGTGGTTCAGGCAGGGCCGCGTCATTTTCCCGCGCAAGGGTGAAAGCGTCAGCATGCCGACCCGAACGTGACACCCCTTTTGCAAGAAGCGTGGCAAGCCTGTGCCCCTCCTCCGACCCGCGAAGCGCGCGCAAGGCATCTTGCGCTTCTTGCGCCAGTTCCGCTGACACCGGTTCGTCCAAATCCTGTTGCCGTTGCAGCAGGAATGTCAAAGATTCAAACGTCGGTTCAGAGATAAGGTTTTGTTCAAGTCGCTGCGCGTCTTGAGCTGAGGCGCGCGGCAGATCAAGGGCAGCTTGCGCAATGCGCAACGGGTCCGATTGCATCTGTGTGACCCTGTCAAGGCTGTCGCGTATGCTGTGCGCCGGCGACAAATGCCCTTGCGCGGCAAGGTGGCGGATAACATATGGCCCAAGATGCAGACGCAGATGTGGCGGAAGCGCCTGAACCGCTTGCGTCAGGTAGGTCACGGGATACCCGGCAGGCAAATCTTGCGGCAAGATGACCAGCGCTTGCCATAGAACACCCATCTCACCACAGGCTTCAAGCCCTGACAGGGTCAGGTTTTCGGGAAGCGGATCAAGATCAATGAGGTGACTCAGCACCTCCAGGACCTGGTTTTCGGGGGGCTGCGGGCTGATCAGCGACAGGATCAGGCGCGCCTCGGCGCCGAACCCCAGATACAGATAATGCTTCGCAAGCGCACGCGTAGCGTCAAGGTCCAGCATGTCGGTCTCGTTGAACAATTGGCCGGGGACATAGGGCGCAGGCGTGTCAGTGGCGGCCCCCGCCCAACCGGAGGGATCCATCATGTGCGCGGGCGGACAAGTTGCCCTGGTGTCATTTTGCAACGCGCGCGATGCGGCGCCACGGGCCGCAGACACGCTGTCGGTGACGGTGAAATGGCCTGATATGTCCGCGGTCTGTGCGGAGCTGTCCGGTGCAGGTCGGGTGTGCATTGTGGTTGCGTCTGGCGGCGGATCTGGCTGCGCGGACTGGTTGGGGGTCAGCAGACCTTGGCCAACAGCTTCTGATAATGCGCGGCCCAATTCTGTTGTCATGCTCCCCAATGCGGACAACGGCTCGGGAACCGGCCGGGCAGGCTGGGGCGTTGGCAGGATGTCTGGGGCTGATGCGCCGACCACTTGTGTCAGTAGCAAGGACGGGCGGTCTTGAGTCGCGGATGCGCGGCCCGTGAGCAAGGCGGCCAGAGATTCACCCGCCAGTTGGGCATGGGCGCGCGGCTGCGCAGGCACCGCTTGTTCGATTAGTTGAGACTGGTCAGGCCGCGTCTGGGGGCGCGGCGAATTGCGGGTGGCCAACATGGCCGAGGTTTCGATTTCAACGATGTCGATGACAAGATACCGAGGCAGATCCTCTGACGCGCGAATAACGCAATCGCAAGCAAGTTTCAGTTCCAACCCGGAGTCGATTTCCCGTAACGACGCAAGCCGCGTTCGTGGAATCCGCGCGAAAGTCTGAGAGAGATCGAAATCCAGCGCCGGGCCCGAGATCGCCAGTATCCCCAGATGCCCGTCTTGGGACAAGCGCCAGTCATTTGCTTCGGGAATTTGCACGGTCAGACGGGTGAACACGCTATGTTCGCCCGCTCGAACGGGAACAATTGTGGTCTGCGCCGTTGCCCCGAAGCCGACGAAACAACACCCCAAAACAGCAAGATACCTGATGTAGTATATCATCTTCACGCCACGTTCTTCTTGAGATCCCGCATCGCATTTTCCAGTTCATTGAAATCCGGGCGTTGATGATGCGGCGTGTTCTGCCGCCCCACTTCGATACAGATATTGGCTGGGTGCGCATGCAGGTTCGCAATCAGGACTTCACGAATCAGTTGAAAGAAATGATCGTCTTCTTCCACAATGTCGCGCATGCGCCCCGCGATTGGCCCCACAAATCCATAGGCCAGAAAAACCCCCAAAAATGTTCCCGTCAGCGCACCACCGATCATTTTACCCAAGATCTCTGGCGGTTCCGCGATGGCCCCCATGGTTTTGATGATCCCCAGAACAGCTGCAACAATTCCAAGGGCGGGAAGAGCGTCTGCAACGATCTGCACAGCATGGCTGGTGTGAAGGGCGTGGTGCTTATGCGCTTCAAGGCGTTTGTCCAACACTTCCTCGACCTGATGGGGATCGTCATAGTTCATTGATGCGGCGCGCAATGTGTCGCAAATCAGATCAACGACATCATGGTCCGCCTGGATTTTGGGATATTTCGAGAAGATGACAGACTCATTGGGCGCTTCGATCTGTTCTTCGATGGCGACGGGGTTCTGGCGCGAAAGCCAGATCAGTTCGAACAGTAGGCACAGCAGATCGCGGTAGTCGTTCGGGGACCATTTCGGCCCCTTGAAAACGCGACCAATATCTCGCCCGGTGCTTTTGATGGTGCCCATGCTGTTGCCGAGGATAAAGGCACCGGCAGCTGCCCCCCCGATCATCATCATCTCGAAAGGGAGTGCCTTGAGAATGATACCCATCGTCCCGCCAGCGGCAAGATAGCCCCCGAAGACCATAACGAAGATGATGACGATGCCGACGATTGCGATCACAATAAGCCTCTGTCTTGAAATTGGAGGAGGAAGGTGAAATCAGGATATTCACGCATCTTCGTTAAAAAAGCGCTTCGTTCGCGCCCATATATCAGTCCCGCGGGGTGTTGGCGTTTCGACCGGCCAAAACTGCGCTGATGGAATAGGCGGTCATTGGGTCAAGCGATGCCATGACCGCGCCTGCAAAATCCGGACGCAAGCGCGCAAAGAAGCCGGCTGCAAACTGGACATCCATCTGGCTGAAAAGTTCGGCGGCTTGTTGCGGCTTCATGTGTTCATACACTGCTGTCAGACGCGCGACATCGTCCTCGGCTGCGGATTCCGTAAGCGCCAAGGTCTGAAGTAGGCGCTCTTCGGCCTGTGCAAGCTGTTCAAGTTGCGCGCGAATGTCGGCTTCGGCCTGCCTGAGTTCCTCGGCGCGTTGTTCAAGGCGTTCTTCCATTTGCTGTAAACGCGCCTCTCTGGCGCGCAGACTTTGGAACAAGTCGCCCGGATCGGGGGCAGGAGGGTCCTGTGCGATGGCGGCATCAACCTGGGCTGTGTCATTTTCCGCAGCAATGACTTCTGCCACGCCAAGGCCAAGCCGTGACAGCCCCGCAACAAAAAACAACCCCGTCAACACCATCAACGCCGAAGAGGCGCCGCGTTTCTGAGCTGACTTATGTGCGTAGGGGTGTTTCATCGCCGACGTCCCATGGTATCGCGTTGTCGCAAAACGCGGGGTTTGTTGAGTTTGCCTTGCAAGAGTGGTGCGAAATCGTCCGCCGTCAGTGTTTCCGTCTCGTCCGTGGCCACGTCTGCCGCCGCCCGATCTGCCTTGGGTGCCCTTGCGCGGGGTTTGGCAGCAGCAAGCAACAATTCCAGATTGCGTGTCGCTGTTTCGGCCCGTGCGATCGTCAGGTTCAGACTTGTTTCAGCCTTGGTGCTGGATTGTGACGCTGCATTCAGGGCCTGCGTCAGCGCGTCGACCTGTTGCGACAGGATTGCGATTGCCGAACCCACATCGCCATCAAGGCGCGTCAGCGCCCGCAATCTGCGCGACAGCAGCATGCAATATGCTGCGGCAAGGAAAGCGCCAAGCGCGACTGCTATATCAACCAGAATTGCCATGACGACCCCCTTAGCTCAGTATGAATTCGGTAATCAGAAAATCGCGGATGTGACCCTGACCTGCGACTGTTTGCAGCCGGCGCAGAATCTGGGCGCGCAGCCGGATCAGCGAGGCAGGCTCGGCCAGGTCGCGTGGATCAACTGCGCGCAGATACATGTTGATGATGTCGATGAAGCGCGGTTGCAGGCGTTCAAGCTCCGCACGGGAACTTGCCTCAACCTCGAGTTGGCCCGAGAATTGCAAATGCCGCGAACTTGATCCGGGCGCGAGACTGACAGTGATTCGCTCAATCGGAATGAACGCAAAATCCTGTGCGATGCTCGCAGGTTTGGTTTCCGGCGCGGAAGGGGCCAGGATCAGCCCCGAATACACTGCATAAAAGCCCCCGCCGCCAAGGGCCAAAGCCCCTGCAAGGCCAAGCAATATTGGCATAAGGGCCTTCTTCTTTGGCGCCCCCTCGGTGCCGGACGCTGTGTCTGTGGCTGCGGTCATATGCCATTTCCCGTAAAACGAATTTTCTTACATATGCCACAAGGTCACTAACTGATTATTAAGCGAGAGAGGTGAAACTGCGATCAGATCAAGGGCAGAAGCCCACACAAGGAGAATCGCAGTGCAGAAGATTCAGTCGCTCTGGGCCGCACTGGACACGACCAGACGCGTCATGATCATCGGGGCAGTCGCCTTGATGTTTGCGGCCGTCATGGGGTTGGCGCGGCTTGCCTCCAGCCCGGGGATGTCGTTGCTCTATGCCGGGCTTGAAGATGCCGCCGCGGGAGAGGTGATTCAAACATTGGACACGCGCGGCATTCGCTATGATGTGCGTGGGGATGCTATATTCGTGCCCTCGGCATTGCGCGATGAAACACGCCTTATGCTGGCCGCCGCGGGGCTGCCTGCCAATTCCCATTCTGGGTATGAACTGCTTGATTCGCTTACAGGATTTGGCACCACATCGCAGATGTTCGATGCGGCTTATTGGCGCGCGCGCGAAGGTGAGTTGGCGCGCACCATCACCGCAAGCCCGCATATCCGTTCTGCGCGGGTGCATATCTCGCAAGGTGCGAATTCAGCCTTCCGGCGCGAAATTGCGCCAAGCGCCTCGGTGACAGTGACGACATCTTCGGGCATGCTCAACCCCGCGCAGGCGCGCGCAATCCGCTATCTTGTCGCGTCTGCGATTGCCGGCATGCAGCCCGAGCAGGTGTCCGTGATCGATGGTGCGGGCGGTCTGGTCTATGGCCCCGAAACCGAAGCGCTGGCAAACGGGACCACCACCGACCGCGAGGCCGATATGCGCCGCAGGGTCGAACGATTGCTGGAAGCGCATGTCGGTCATGGCCGTGCGGTTGTGGAACTCAGCCTGGAAACCGTCACGGACCGCGAGACGATTCAAGAACGACTGGTCGATCCCGAAACGCGCGTGGCCATCAGCACTGAAACCGAAGAAAGCGAAACCAGCAGCACCGACACGCGCGGGGGCGTCACAGTGGCCAGTAATGTGCCCGATGGTGATGCGGCCGGCACTGACGGCAGCGCGCAAGCCCGCGAAAGCCAGAACCGCCAGCGCACAAATTTTGACGTGTCTGAAACGCGCCGCGAAATTGAACGTCTGCCCGGTGCGGTGCGGCGCTTGACTGTTGCTGTGCTGATTGACGGCATCACTGAACCTGATGATCAGGGCGTCATGTCATGGCGACCCCGCAATGCCGAAGAACTTGAGGGCCTGCACGAGCTTGTGGCGTCTGCGGTCGGGTATGATGAAACGCGCGGCGATGTCATAACTCTGCGGTCGCTGCCATTCGAGCCGGTGGCGGCCTTGGGCACAGAGGCAAGTTCGGGGCTGTTTTCTGCATCCAGTCTGGACATCATGACCTTGCTAAAATGGGCCTTTGCGCTGCTTGCGCTTGTGGTTCTGGCCCTGTTTGTGCTGCGGCCCATCCTTCAGGCCGCAACGCAACAAAGCGGTGGGGCAGGATTTGACGGGTTCGACAATGATTCCGTTCCGGGTTTGCCGGGGGCAGGCGGTTTTCCTGAAATGGCCAGCCCGATGGCGCTGGATTTTTCGGGAATGGGGGGGGGCGATGCGTCTTTCGGGGGCGGGGATGATCCTGTCGCGCGTCTGCGCGAGTTGATTGCAGAACGGCAGCAGGAATCGGTCGAAGTGTTGCGCCATTGGATGGATGACGCAGGGAATGCCTCGAAAGGGCCAAAATGAGAAATGTCATGCTGAAACTCGAGGTTTTCGAGGCCGCGCCCGCTGATGAAGACCCGCTTCTGGATGCGGAAGCTGCGGAAAAATTGCGCGAAAGCGCCTATGAGCAGGGCTATGGTGCCGGCTGGCAGGACGCGCTTGCGCAGCTGCGCGATGAGGATGCGTTGCGCCAAAGTGCGGCACTTGAAGCGCTGCAGGCCATCAGTTTCACATATAACGAAGCGCATGCAACGCTCGAAGCATCGTTCATGTCGCTGACGCGGACCTTGTTGGAAACGCTTGTTCCCGAAGTTCTGCGTCTGTCGCTTCCCGGTCTGGTTCTGGAAAGTCTGCAACAGGCCGCCAGCCGTGACACGCGCGTGCCATTGCATTTGTATTGCGCCCCGCAGGTGCGTGCAACTTTGGAACAGGTGGTGGCCGCCGTGCCGGGGCTGGAGGTCCAGTTGCTGGACGAGCCAAGCTACAGCGAAGCGCAGGTGTCGCTGCGTCTGGACGATCAGCAAAACAACATTGACCTCGATTCGGTGCTGGCGCAGCTTCAGGCCGCGTTTTCCCGGCAGCTGGATCTCAAGGCACGCAAAGGAGCCTGACAATGGAAGAACGTGACCTGAATACTGCGATACTGGAACAGGTGCCGGTGGAAATATCCGTCTCGGTCGGGCGGGCGCGGCCCATGGTGCGCGACCTGATGCGTCTGGGGCGCGAATCGGTTCTGCCGCTGGACCGTCGTATTGATGATCCGGTGGAGTTGTTTATTGCCGACAAATTGATCGCGCGCGGCGTTCTGGAAGAACTTGAAGGCGAAAATGCGGGGTTTTTGGGTGTGCGCCTGACCGAGATTATTGACCTGAAAGCGGCACTTTAGGGACATGATACACCGGATCGTCGTTTTGATAGCAGCACTTGGCACGGGCCTTTTGTTGTCGGGCACCGCTGCGCTTGCGCAGGAGGTGACGTTCAGCTTCGGCGGGGCGGACGGGTCGCTGGCGGTGCGCAGTGTGCAGCTTATTGTTGTGCTGACATTGCTCAGTCTGGTGCCGGGCATTCTGGTTATGGTGACCTGCTTTCCCTTCATCGTGACAGTGCTTGCGATTTTGCGGCAGGCGCTTGGGCTGATGCAATCACCGCCCAATATGCTGATTGTGTCGCTGGCGCTGTTTTTGACCTATTTCGTGATGGAGCCTGTCTTTGTCGCCGCTTGGCAGGGCGGGATTGTCCCGCTGAATGCTGGGGATATTGAGCTGGAAGATGCGTTTTTGCGCGTGGCGGACCCGTTTCGGCAGTTCATGGCCGCGCGCGTGGATGTGCCAACCTATGAAAGCCTTGCCAATCTGCGCCCCGACAATGTGGGGGACCTGTCCCCTGATGCGCCGCTTTCGGTGCTGGTGCCCGCCTTCATGCTCAGCGAGGTTGCGCGCGCTTTTCAGATCGGGTTCCTGATTTTCCTGCCCTTCCTGATTATTGACCTTGTCGTGGCTGCAGTCCTGATGTCGATGGGCATGATGATGGTGCCGCCCGCGATTGTGTCGTTGCCGTTCAAGCTGTCGTTTTTCGTGATTGCCGACGGGTGGCGGCTGGTGTCGGAAGCATTGGTGCGAAGTTACATGTAATCGCGCGCGATGCCCTTGCCACATCTGCGCCCAAACCCTAAAAGCGGCCCTTGCGAATGCCAGTCAGGGGAATGGTGATGGGTTTCAAGATGGGAATCGTGGGTTTGCCGAATGTCGGCAAGTCTACATTGTTTAACGCATTGACGAAAACTGCCGCCGCGCAGGCTGCAAATTTCCCGTTCTGCACCATTGAACCCAATGTGGGCGATGTGGCGGTGCCGGATGCGCGACTGCAAAACCTGGCCGATATCGCCAAATCCCGAGAGGTGATTCCAACGCGCATGACCTTTGTCGATATCGCGGGACTGGTGCGCGGCGCGTCCAAGGGGGAGGGGCTGGGGAACCAGTTTCTGGCCAATATCCGCGAAGTTGACGCCATTGCCCATGTGTTGCGCTGTTTTGAAGATGACGATGTTACCCATGTAGAAGGGAAGATCGACCCGGTTGCCGATGCCGAAACCATTGAAACGGAATTGATGATTTCGGATATGGAATCCATCGAGCGGCGTCTTGCGAACCTGTCGCGCAAATTGCGCGGGGGGGACAAGGAAGCGCTGGAACACGACGCGCTGTTGCGCCGCGCGTTGGTGGCGCTGGAAGCGGGCAAACCCGCCCGCACAGTTGAAATCAGCGCCGAGGAAACAAAAAACTGGCGCATGTTGCAATTGCTGACGGCCAAACCCGTGCTGTTTGTGTGCAATGTCGAGGAATCCTCGGCGGGGACCGGAAACGCGCTGTCGGCCAAGGTGGCGGCCATAGCGCAGGCGCAAGGCGCGGCGCATGTCGTCATTTCCGCCCGCATCGAGGAGGAGATCAGCCAGCTTGACGCTGAAGAAGCGCAGATGTTCCTGACCGAAATGGGCCTTGAAGAAGCCGGGTTGGACCGGCTTATTCGCGCGGGATATCAGTTGTTGGGGTTGCAGACCTATTTTACTGTCGGCCCCAAGGAGGCGCGCGCCTGGACCATTCCGGCAGGCACGCTTGCGCCGCAAGCAGCGGGCGTCATCCATGGTGATTTTGAACGCGGCTTTATCCGCGCCGAAACAGTAGCTTA
This sequence comes from Roseinatronobacter sp. NSM, assembly GCF_052379845.1. Lineage (NCBI taxonomy): Bacteria > Pseudomonadati > Pseudomonadota > Alphaproteobacteria > Rhodobacterales > Paracoccaceae > Roseinatronobacter > Roseinatronobacter sp. NSM. The sequence goes on from NZ_JBQTCF010000007.1 coordinate 17,054, forward strand.
TGACGATTACATCGCCTGTAACGGCGAAGCTGGCGCCAAGGATGCAGGAAAATTCCGTGTTGAGGGGAAATCCTATCAGGTCAAGGACGGCGATGTGCTGCATTTCCTGTTCAATGCCTGATTGTCAGGTTTGACATCCCTGCAAGCTTGGGGTTGTCTGGGGCGACGTCATGTCTTGCAGGTAGGCTGATGAACAGGACCCGTCTGTTTCAACTGGCGCTAGGGGCAATTGCCCTTGTGGGTATGCTGGGCTGGCTGGCATGGCACCATGCAACGCTTGTGTATTTTACGCAATTGCATGACCGCGGGCAGAACACGCTTAATCTGGCCGAGGCATCCTTGCGTGGGCAATTGTCGCGCTTTGAACGGCTGCCCCATCTTCTGGCCGACCAGCGGGTGATCCGGTCGCTTGTGCTGGCCCCGCGCGACCCCGACCTTGTGATGGCGGCCAATCTGTATTTGCGCGACACTGCGCATATGTTGGGCGCGTCCGATATTTATGTGATGTATCGTGACGGGGAAACGCTGGCGGCCAGCAATTTTGACCAGCCGCACAGTTTTGTGGGCGGAAATTTTGCGTTTCGGCCATATTTTTTTGATGCGCTGGGCACCAAGGGGGCGGGCCGGTTTTATGCGCTGGGCACCACGTCCAACAAGCGCGGCTATTATTTCGGGGCCCCCATCGAGGTTGCAGGCCAGCGCCATGGCGTGATGGTTATCAAGATTGATCTTGATGAGATTGAACAGACATGGGCCTCGGATGAGGTGCGCATCATCGTAACGGACCCCGAAAATATTGTGTTTCTGTCCAACAGGCCGGATTGGTTGTTCCGGTCCTTCGGGCCACTGACGACCGATCGTTTGTCGCGCACTGTGCAGACGCGGCGTTATGCCAATGCCGAAATTGGCCAGATTGATTATACGCGCGACACAAACCCCGACGGGTTTAACCTGTTGCGCACCACTGGCAGTGACGGCGCGATGCTGGAATACCTGATCGCTGATGCGAAAATGCCAGATGCCGAATGGATGGTGCAGGTCTTGTTGAATACCCGCCCCGCGCGGGTGCAGGCGGCCAGTGCAGTGGCCTTGGCTGGGTTCAGCTTGGGGTTGATTGCGCTGATCGGGTTTATCCTGTGGCAAAGGCGGCGCCAGCTGGCCGAACGGCTGGCCGTCCAGCAGGCCGCACGCGACGAGCTGGAAGCCCGTGTCAGCCAGCGCACATCCCAGCTTGGGGCCGCCAACGCCGCCTTGCGCGACGAGGTGGCCGAGCGGCGCGCGACCGAGGATCGCTTGCGCCAGACGCAAACCGAACTGGTGCAGGCGGGCAAACTGGCCGCGCTTGGGCAAATGTCGGCGGCGCTAAGCCATGAATTCAACCAACCGCTGGCAGCGGCGCGCAATTACGCGGAAAATGCGCAAGTGTTGCTGGACCGCGGGCGCAGCGCCGAGGCGCATGACAATATCGGGCGCATTCTGGGCATGATAGACCGGATGGGCCGTATCAGCCGGCATTTGCGCAATTTTGCCCGCAAGCCGCATCAGCAATTGCGCCCCGTCGATCTGTCCGAAGTGGTGGCGGATGCGCAAGAATTGCTGGCATGGCAACTTGCGCGGTCCGGGGTGGGGCTGCATGTCGACCTGGGACAGGACCCGCTGGTTGTCACGGCAGGCGCCGTGCGGTTGCAGCAGGTGCTTGTCAATCTGTTGTCGAATGCCATTGATGCGGTCGAGGGGCAGGAGCTCAAGAAACTGCGTCTGGTCGGGCGCAGGCTGGGGGATAGGGTTGAACTGCGCGTGCATGACAACGGCCCCGGTATTGGTGATGCCATTCAGCCGCGCATATTCGACCCGTTCTTTTCCACCAAGGAGGTGGGCAAGGGGCTGGGGCTGGGGCTGTCGATTTCCTATAACATCATCCGTGATTTTCACGGCGCGATTTCGGTGCGCAACCATCCTGACGGGGGCGCGGAATTCACATTGACGCTGCATGCCGCGCAGCCGCTTCCTGCGCAGGTAGCACAATGACGCCGCCAGTTGTCCTTTTGGTCGATGATGAGGAGGAGTTGCGCAACTCTACCATGCAAGCGCTGGACCTTGCGGGCCTGCAGGTGGACGGGTTTGCGCAGGCCGAACCGGCGCTGGACCGCATAACTGCGGGGTTTGGCGGTGTGGTCATCAGCGATATTCGCATGCCCGGCATGGACGGGCTGACGCTGATGAACCGCATCCATGACATTGACCGCGATGTGCCGGTTATTCTGATTACCGGACATGGCGATGTGCCGCTGGCGGTGCGCGCCATGCGCGAAGGCGCGCATGATTTCATTGAAAAACCGTTCTCGGGTGCGCAGCTTGCCTCCATTGCGGCGCGTGCGCTGGAATACCGCCAATTGGTGCTTGAAAACCGCCGCTTGCGGGCTGTTGCTGGGCAGGCGGATGATCTGGAAGCGCGCCTTGTCGGGCGGTCTGACAAAATGATTGCGCTGCGCCGCCAGATCCGCACGATTGGCCCGTCAGATGCAGATGTGCTGATTGTGGGGGATACGGGGACAGGCAAGGAAATCGTGGCGCGGGCGCTGCATGATTTGTCGCCGCGTGCCGCGCGTCCCTTCATTGCCATCACCTGTAGTGCACTGCCTGACACACTGATTGAATCCGAACTGTTCGGCCATGAAGCGGGCGCCTTTCCCGGCGCCATCCGGGCACGGATGGGCAAGTTCGACCACGCACGCGGCGGCACCATCCTTCTGGATGATATCGGGGCAATGGCCATGGATGTGCAGGGAAAATTGCTGCGCGTCATAGAGGACCGGGTGACAACGCCGCTTGGGTCCAATGCCCAGCACCAACTGGACGCGCGCTTCATTGCCACAAGCCGCGTGCCCCTTGAAGCCGAAGTGGCCGCAGGCCGGTTTCGCGCGGATCTGTTGTATCGGCTGAATGTGGTCAGTGTGCGGGTGCCGCCGCTGTCGGAACGTCTGGAGGATGTGCCGCAACTGTTTATTCGCCTGCTGACCGAAGCCTGCCTGCGCCACCGTCTGCCCGCGCGCACGGCCAGCCCTGCCATGCTGGCGGAATTGTCGCGCAATGACTGGCCGGGCAATGTGCGCGAATTGCGCAACGCCGCCGAGCGCTTCGCTTTGGGCGTGCAGATGTCCGAAGCCCCCTTGGCCGCGCGCGACAAATCCGCGAAATTGGCCGATATGATGGCCGCGCATGAACGCAAATTGCTGGTGGATGCGCTGATCCGCCATCAAGGGGCGTTGCGCCCTGTCTATGAAGCGTTGGGGCTGTCGCGCAAGGCGCTTTATGACAAGCTGCTGCGCCACGGCATTGACAAGGGGCATTTTCTGCCCGTGGGGGCCGATCTGCCCGACACGCCCCCCGATGATGTGTAGCAAACCACACATGGCTTTCGCGGGATGTGTAGTTTTCTACACATCAGTGTGGATTGCGTTGGAAAAATACCCAAACGCCCGAGAGCGCGCTTGAATAAAGCCGTCAAACCGTTTGCTGTGCCCCCAGTGCTTGCCTCACAGAGCGAGGAGTGACGCAAGCGCCCCGAGCACATAAATACGCAAAACCAAGGGGAGGTTCCCAATGCGTTACACCAATTTCGCGGCTTTGGCCGCTGCTGCTGTTATGACGGTATCTGTGGCGAACGCGCAGGACCGTGACGGCTGGCCATCTGATCTGACAGTGGGCACCGCCAGTCAGGGCGGCGTTTATTTCGTCTATGGCAACGGTCTGGCCGGGTTTCTGGGCGAAGAACTGGGGCTGAATGCCTCGGGCGAGGTGACGGGTGGGCCGGTGCAGAACGTTACGCTGGTGCAGATGGGCGACCATGATATTGGTCTGGTCACCATGGGTCCGGCCTTCGAAGCATGGACCGGCGTTTCCGAACTGGCCCCCGGTCTGGAACACAGCGATATTCGCGCGCTGTTTCCCATGTATGAAACCCCGTTTCAGGGTGTGGCCCTTAGCGGTTCCGGCATCACATCAGTCAGTGATTTCGAAGGCAAGCGCGTCGGCGTTGGCCCTGCAGGCGGCACACCCGGCACCTATTGGCCGCGCTTCTTTGACACGCTGGGGCTGAATGTCACTGTCTCGAATGCGGGTGCGGCTGACACGGCGGGCCAGCTGAAGGATGGTCTGGTTGATGCGTTCGTGTTCGCCGCAGGTCTGCCCATCGGTGCATTTTCGCAACTGGCCGCCGAAGCTGATGTTGTGATGTTCGGCTTCAGCGAAGAAGAACTGGCCACCATCATGGAAGGTCACCCGGAGGTGTCGCAATTCACCATTCCTGCGGGCACCTATACGGCGCAGGATGAGGACCAGCATTCCGTCGCAATGTGGAATTTTGCCATCGCGCATGCCGATATGCCCGAAAGCCTGGCCTATGAAATCACCAAACTGGTGATGGAAAACAATGACCGGATGCTGCAAATCCACGCAGCCGCCGCGGCAACCTTGCCTGAAAATGTCGGGAACAATTCCTTCCTGCCATTCCACCCGGGTGCTGTGCGCTATTTCGAGGAAATCGGAATCGAGATCCCCGAAGACCTGAAAGGCTGATCGAGCGGTCTGCTTTGACGACATCGGGCCAGGGCGGCGTCACGCTCTGGCCCGTTTTGGGAACCGTGGCCTAGTGCGGTTTGACATATGTGGTGCGTCTGCGTGCCCCTGAAGGGCCATTCATCGCAGAAATTCCAGAACTTGGGGGGAACATGTCTCAGACTGACGCGCAGGGTGCGCAACCTGAAACCGACAATATTGCCGAAGGTGTGGACAACGAAATCGTCACCAGCAACCAGCGTGTGTTTGCGGGGGTGGTGGGTATTGTCGTGACCGCACTGTGTATTCTGTATACGCTGTTTCATGTCGGTGCGATGAATGGTGTGCATGATCGCATCACGGATTTTCTGGGCCTGCCTTCGGTGGACCTGACAGAACCGTGGCGCTACAGGCTTGTGCATGTTGCAGGCGGTCTGGCACTGGGGTTCATCCTGTTTTCGGCGCGTGCGCTGCATGACAACAGCACCGACGCGCCGCTGTCATTGGCCGAGAAGGGGCTTCTTGCAGCAGGCGGTGCACTTATCTTGCTGGCGCTGGGGCAGGTGGTGGTCATGTTGACGACCGGCGACCGTATCACCACGGGGGCGCCTGCGGGTAAACATGTTCTGACATTCGGCTATCCGTTGATCGGGGGCACGGTTCTGGTGCTGCTGGCCAGCTGGATCCAGCCCATCCGCAACCGCACCAAGCTGTCGCTGGCCGATACGCTTCTGGCGGTTGCTGCCATTGTTGTGGGTATTTACATCATCGGCCACGCTGATTTGCTGCGCACCCGCGCGCAGGTCTTCCCGCATGTCAATGACATGTGGGCGTCCATCGCGGGGATTATCCTGATTCTGGAACTGACGCGGCGTCTGGCCGGACTGGCGCTGGTTATTATTGTTGCGGTGTTTTTGGCTTACGGGTTTATCGGCCCGTGGCTGCCGGGGGTTCTGAACCATCGCGGCTATGCGCCTGCGCGGTTCTTCGGGTTTATCTATACTGATAACGGCATTCTGGGCCCGACCACGGCGATTTCATCGACCTATATTATTTTGTTCATCACCTTCGCGGCGTTCTTGCAAGCCAGCCGTGTGGGCGAATATTTCGTGAATTTCGCCTTTGCGGCGGCGGGCGGCACGCGCGGGGGGCCGGCTAAGGTGGCGGTGTTTGCATCCGGCCTGATGGGCATGATCAACGGCACATCTGCGGGCAATGTGGTGTCCACCGGGTCGTTGACCATTCCGTTGATGAAAAAGGTGGGCTACAAACCGCAAACATCCGCCAGTGTCGAGGCTGCGGCCAGTTCCGGCGGCCAGATCCTGCCGCCGATCATGGGCGCGGGTGCCTTCATCATGGCGGAAATCACGGGCATCGCGTATCGGGACATTGTGATTGCCGCGATCATTCCCGCGATCCTGTATTTCACATCCGTTTATTTCATGGTCGACAAGGAAGCGCTGAAAAAGGGCATGCAGGGGCTGCCGCGCGACATGCTGCCGCGTTTTGACGTGCTGGCGCGGCGGGTGTTCCTGTTCATCCCCATCGTCATACTGATTGGGGCGCTGTTCATGGGCTACTCGGTCATTCGCGCAGGCACGCTGGCCATGGCGTCCGCGGCGGTGGTCAGTTGGTTCACACCGCATAAGATGCTGATGCGCGAAATCCTGTATGCGTTCGAAATTGCCGCGCGCATGTCGCTGCAACTGGTGGCGGTCTGTGCGGCGGCAGGTGTTATTGTGGGGGTTATCGCGCTGACAGGGGTTGGCACGCGGTTTTCGTCGCTGTTGCTGGGCTTCGCGGGCCAAAGCCAGTTGCTGGCGCTGGTGTTTGCCATGTTGGTGGCAATTATCCTTGGAATGGGCATGCCCACAACGGCGGCCTATGCGGTGGCGGCGGCGGTCATTGCGCCGGGGCTGATCCGCATGGGGATTGAACCGCTTACAGCGCATTTCTTCATCTTCTACTATGCTGTGATGTCGGCCATCACGCCGCCTGTGGCACTTGCGGCCTATGCGGGCGCGGCGATTGCGCAGTCAGACCCGATGAAGACAAGCGTGGAAAGCTTCAAGATCGGGCTTGCGGCCTTTATTGTGCCCTTCATCTTCTTCTTCAATGACGGGCTGCTGATGCAGGGGGATTGGGGCAACATTATCCATGTGTTCTTTACCGCGCTTCTGGGGATCTACCTGTTGGCGTCGGCGGTGCAGGGGTGGTTGTTCGGCGTTATTGGCTGGCCGCTGCGGGTATTGGTCGGCGGGGCCGCCATCGCCATGATCTCCGGCGGCTGGGTTTCTGATGCAATCGGGCTTGGTGTGGCCGCGCTGGTGTTTTTCATCCAGCGCGGGGTGATCACACCCAACACAGTGGCCAAAGGCCACGACTGACCCTGACAGGGGGTGAAGGTGCGAGGGGCCGTGTCACCTTTGTGACGCGGCCCTTTTCATGTCAGGCACTGTGGCTGGTGTTGTGGCGCGCTGGGCTGGCACCCCTGGCTAGAGCATGTCGCGCAAAAGTGGCAGGCGGTTTTGCGCAAAAAGACATGCGACACCATAAGGTTAGAGCCGGTCGCGTGACTGCGAATGAACGCGGGCACGCTCTAGCGCGTGATGTCTTCCATCTGGACAAACATGTTCTTCCAGGCGCGGTCTATCAGCTCGGGGGACATATGGCGCGGTTTTCCTTCAAAATCGCAGATATTGATCATCTGGTCGATCAGGAAAATGGGCTGATAATTGGCATAAATATTGTCTATCGTCGGGTATTTCTTCTGGATCAGGTAGATGATCGTTTCTTCATCCAGCGGCAATTTGCGTTTCTTCGCAACCATGGCAAAGATTTTCAGGAAATCGCCCTGACCGGGGCCGTCAATCTTGATCTTGTAGAAAATCCGGCGCAGCGCGGCCTGATCGAAAATTTCATTCGGGTGAAAGTTGGTTGAGAAAATCACCAGCGTGTCGAAAGGCACAATGAACTTTTCCCCCGACGCAAGCGCCAGAATGTCATAATTCATTTCCATCGGGACGATCCAGCGGTTGATAATCGCCTGCGGGGGTTCTTCCTGCCGGCCCAGATCGTCGATGATGAACACCCCGCCCATGGATTTGAACTGCAACGGGGCCTGATAGGTGCGCGATGTGGGGTTATAATTCAGGTCCAGCATCGACAGCGTAAGTTCCCCGCCGGTAATCACGGTCGGGCGTTCGCAATACACATAGCGGTTGTCAAACCTGTTGCCGGTCTGGCGTAGCAAGGTCGGGTTGTCGTCCGATGTCTTGACCAGTTTGTGCACGATGGGGTCATAGACAGTTATGATTTGCCCTGCGGTTTCAATGGCACGCGGCACGAAGATACAATCCCCCATCGCGGCCCTGATCCCGTTCGATATGGAGGATTTACCGTTGCCGGGGGGGCCATACATCAGGATTGACCGCCCCGAACTGACAGCGGGGCCAAGGTCATCCATCAAGGTGGGGGGCAGGATCAGGTCGCCCATGGCGATTTTCAACTCGCGCCGGGTAATTTTGATGCGGCGAATGGACTGGCGTTGGATCTGTTCGCGGTAGCTGTCCAGTGGCACGGGCATGGGCCCGTAATATTCGGATTGCGACAGCGCGTAAGTGGCCCGCGCCTTGCCTGCCTCGGTCAGTTCAAACGCGGCTTCGCTTCCGTCATCATCGGATTTGGTGGCGCGTGCTTCAAGCAGGCGTTCGGCGCGCACCAGATCCACAAGTTCGATTGTTTGCGGAATGGGCAGGCAAATATGGCGCGCAATATCAGTGATGCGCGACAGGGACATGCGGTAGATGGTCTTGATCAGGATGTCGCGCATCAGCACAGTGTTCAGCCCCGTCGCGGACAGGGTGCGGATGGGGGCAGGGGGCTGGATTTGCGGGGCTTGGGTGTTCATGGCGAAATGCTCTGGTGTTGGGGGCAAATATTATCGGATGAACCCTGATGAAATGCTAAATTGCCGCGCCATTTCCAAGGGCCGCCGCAAGCGCGATGTAGAACAGTAAGGCAGGCCCCAAGGCCAGCCCCAAGGGAAATTCCCGCCGGTGCCAGCTTTCCCAATCCGGGGCCATGCGCCGCGCAAGCGGGGTGCGCCGCAGCGTGCGATGTGCCGCAAAGCTGACAAGGATGACCACCCCCAAAAGTGGCAAGAATAGGCTTAGGTCCCCAAGCGCGATGAATGGGGCCATTGCAGCGGCGAATTTCGCATCCCCCGCGCCCAACAGCCCCACCGCGCTTAGGACGAACCCCACCCCCAGCACGGCCGCGAAATTGGCCCAGCCCCATGCCCATACAGACACCGGCAGGGCCACCAGCCCGACCACCAGATACACCCCCAACAGCGCCAGAACGGCCTTGTTGTGGATTTTCATCCACTTCATGTCACTCCATGCGACCCACAGGCTGATGGGGGCAATGAAGGGCAGGAACCACAGCGCGGCTGTGCTGCTGAGCATCATCAACCGCGCCCCCCGCCTTCCAGCGCGCGCAATGCGCGCACGGCTTCGTCAAAATGCTGTGGATGGGTTTCAATGGCTTCGGCAAGCATGGTGCGCCCCACATTGGTGTCGCCCTTGCGAATGGCGGCAATGGCCATGGTGTGCAGCAACATGGCGCGTTCCTGCTGGGTCATGCGCACCAGCGGCAGGCTGTAATTACCTTGGGCTGCGCGCGCCAGGGCCATGTTGTTCTTCGCGGTGAACAGATCGGGGTCATGTTGCAGGGCCTGTGTGAACAGGCTTTCGGCGTCGCGCGGGGCACCGCGTGTCAGTTTGGAATAGCCCCAGTTGTTCAGCACGGATGCAGGGCGCGTGGTCAGCCCCGCTGCCGTTTCATAAAAATGATCGGCCTTTTGCCATTGCTGTTTGCTGTCGGCGATGATGGCTTCCAGACGATAGCGGTCAAAGCTTTCATGCGTTGGGGGAACCGCGTTCAATGTCCGCTCGGCATCGGACCAGCGGTTGGCGCGGATCAGCGCATCGGCCAGCATGACCCTGTCATCATTGGTGGCGTCGGGATGTGTGACAAGCTTTTGCCACACGGGCACCGCGTCAGCCACCCGCCCCGCGCGGATCAGCGAGCGCGCAAGGCCGCGCTGGCTGTCCAGATGGTCGGGGTCACGTTCCACCTGGCTTGCGAAATAGGCAACCGCTTCTTCGGGGTTGCCCGCCGCCAGCATCAGGTCGGCCATGTTCTGGTTATCGACGGCAACCACGCTGTCAATTGCGCGCGTAACGGCTGTCTGCTTGCCGTTTTCGCATGCAGATACGACACACACGCTGCCTGCCAGCAGCGCAACTAGTCCGGGGTGGCGCATTTTTGCGTCCTCACTGCTCTTATAGGGGCGTGGACAACAACAGATACCTGCCACTTCCCCGCCGCATCAGCGAAAGCTGACGTGCCTCGGGGGTATCATAGCCTGTTTCTGCGGTCTTTTCGATGGCTAAACGCAGGTTGTCGCGGATTTCGCCCGCCCGCCCGCTGTCAAAGGCAAAAGCGTTGCGAAAATGCAATTGCGCCTCGCCCCAGCGGTTCTGTTCGGCAAGGGCCACCCCCAGATTGTTTTGCGCTGGGACAAATTGCTGGTCCAGTTCCAGCGCGCGGCGCAACACCTGCTCGGCCTGCTGGACGCGCCCAAGACGCAAATTCGCGGACCCGATTGCAGACAGCGCATCAACAGAGGTGCCCTGTTCGGCCATGGCGCGGTAATAGGCGCGCAGTGCCAGTTCAAATTCCCCCGCCGCCATCAGCCTGTGGCCCACAACCAGCCCATCCACTGCCTCCACCACATTGCCGCGCCCGGCTTGGGGGGCCATCTGGTCCGGCCCCAGGCCGAAATCCGTCGTTTTTGGGGCAGGGGCGCAGGATGCAGCCAGAACGACAAGACAAGCGCAGGCAACAAGAATTCGCGGCATCAATTCCCCATGATGGTGGCCGGGTTAAGTTCTGACATGACACCCACGACAGAAGGGCCAATCAGAATGATCAGCAATGGCGGCACCGTGAACATCATTGTGCCCAATGTCATCTTGGTGGGCAAGAGGTTGGCTTTCTCCTCGGCGCGCATGATGCGTTTATCGCGCATTTCAGCGGCAAAGACACGCAAGGCCTGGGTAATCGAGGTGCCGTATGCGGCGGCCTGAACCATGACGGTGACAAAGGATGTGATGTCGGGCAGGTCCACACGCTTGGCCATTTCGCGCAGCACTTCACCGCGCTCACGCCCGGCGCGCACCTGATCACCCACTGTTGTCAGTTCCTCGCTGAGGGCTGGGTAGGCAGGGCGAATTTCCTGCGCGACGCGCTGGATGGACTGGTCCAGCGACTGGCCCGCTTCAACGCAAATCAGCATCATGTCCAGCGCATCCGGAAATCCTGCCATGATTTCTTCCTGACGGGCAGCGGCGCGTTGCTCCACCCAGCGGCGCGGCAGGAAATACCCGATCAGCATAGGCGACACCATGACCGCAGCCAGAACCGGCAACCCGTCCAGCTTGCCGGGCAGGATGACGAAAATCAGCAGCAGCGACAGCAAGATACCGCCAATGGCCAGCAGGAACTGAACTGCATGCATGTCGCGCACAGCGTTCTTGCCATGATAGCCGGCCAGCACCATTTTTTTGCGGGCCTCGGACAGTTCCTTTTCGTCGGTCGGTTCCAGAAATTTGGCGTATTTTCGCAGCGCCGCCATATCCAGCCCCGAACTGGCCCGGCGCAAGGTCTGGCCAACGCCTGCAGCATCGGAATTGCGCGCGCGGGTCGCGGTTTCGCTGAACTTGGCCATCGGGTCGGGGCGGGTATTGGTGACCAAGGCAAATCCTGCGATCGCCACCAGCACCAGCCCCCCGATACCGGCCAGCATGATCACACCAAATGCACCTTGAAACATGTCCAACATTTTACGCCCGTCCTTGTTAAATTCATCTGTCCATTCGGGGGCAGGGTTATACTTTGATATTGGTCATCTTGCGCATATACAGGATGTTCACGACCAGAAACACGCACACGACGATGGCCAGCGGAATGTATATCGGGGTTTCCTTCACGCTGTCGTAATAGTCGGGCTTGATGCCCTGAATCATGACCATCGCCCCAATGGGAAAGGCCGAAAGGAACATGCCGGACCATTTCGCTTCTGCGGTGATGGCCTTGACGCGGCGAAACAACTTGAACCGCGCGCGGATAACTTTGGACAAGCCTTCCAGAATTTCCGCCAGATTGCCGCCGGATTTTTGCTGAATGGACACAGACACGGCCAGAAAGCGCAAATCCTGCATGTCGACGCGTTCGCCAAATTCTGCAATCGCCTCGCCTGCGTCGCGGCCATAGGCGACTTCATCCGCGATAAGGCCCAGTTCGGTGCCCAGCGGGTCAGCAATTTCTTCGGATGCGATGGTCAGGGCCGCGCCGAAAGGATGGCCCACGCGCAAGCTGCGCACGATAAGTTCAATGGCTTCGGGCAATTGTTCTTCAATGGCTGCGACGCGCTTCTTGGCCTTGCTGGACAGCCAGAAGAACACCCCGCCAAAGCCGAACACCGCTGCAAGCGCGATGCGCAGCCCGGTGGCAGTGGACGTGGCCAGCGTCAGCAACACAAAACTGAACATCGCCACCCCGCCCATCAGCATAATCAGGCTGGCGGGGGAAAAGGCCACATTTGCCTTGCGGGCATGCGATTCCAGCAAACCATAGAGCGGCAGCGCCGACACCCCGCGCCCATGTGCCCCGCGTTCCTTGCGCAGGTGTTCCATGACGTCTTTTTTCGTCTGGCCCTTGTCCATCAGGTCCAGACGCCGGTTCATTTTCTTGGAATGTTCAATGCTTTTGCCAAAGGCCATCAGGTAAATGCCCTGAATAAGCAAAACAACTGAACCGAATATCGCCAGATATATCAGGGGACTGAAGGACATGGGTTACCTACCTTGGGCCAGTGGGTTCATAAAGTGTTGCGGGCAGATCATAGCCCCAGCGCGCAAAACGGTCCGCGAAATGGGACCGCAGGCCCGTTGCCGTGAAATGGCCTATAATCTTGCCGCCCGGTTCAAGGCCCGTGCGTTCGAAGCGGAAAATTTCCTGCATGGTGATGATTTCCCCCTCCATGCCGGTGATTTCGGTAATCGACATCATGCGCCGCGACCCGTCTTGCAGGCGGGAGACTTGCACAATCAGGTTGACCGCTGACCCGATCTGGCTGCGCACCGCGCGCAAGGGCATATCAAGCCCCGCCATTGCAACCATGTTTTCCAGACGGCTGATGCCGTCGCGGGCATTGTTGGCGTGAATCGTGGTCATGGACCCGTCATGGCCGGTATTCATGGCCTGCAACATGTCGATCACTTCCTCGCCGCGGGTTTCGCCAACGATAATCCGGTCCGGGCGCATACGCAGCGCGTTGCGCAAACAGTCACGCTGGGTGACCGCGCCCTTGCCTTCCATGTTGGCGGGGCGGCTTTCCATGCGGCCCACATGAATTTGTTGCAACTGCAATTCAGCCGTATCTTCGATGGTCAGGACGCGTTCTTCATTGCCAATGAAGCCAGACAGCGCATTGAGCGTGGTGGTTTTGCCCGACCCGGTGCCCCCGGACACGATGACATTCAACCGCGTGGCCACCGCCGCTTCCAGATACAGCGCCATTTCCGGCGAAAACGCCCCGAAATTCACCAGATCCTGAATGCCAAGCTTTTCTTTCTTGAATTTCCGGATGGACACCAGCGCCCCGTCCACCGCGACTGGCGACACCATCGCGTTGAAGCGCGACCCGTCTGCCAGCCTTGCGTCAACATAGGGGTTGGATTCATCCACACGGCGCCCGACAGCTGAAACAATTTTGTCGATGATGCGCATAAGGTGGCGGTCATCGCGGAAGGTGACGTCACTTAGTTCCAGCTTGCCCGCGCGTTCGATGAATATCTGTTTTGGTCCGTTGACCAGAATATCGTTGATTGTGTCATCGGCCAGCAATGGTTCCAGTGGCCCAAGGCCCATCACCTCGAAATACAGGTCATGGTTCAACTGCATGCGTTCGTCATTATTCAGCACAACGTCGAATTCTGACAGCGCTTCAGCGGCAATGGCGCTGATTTCAGCGCGCACTTCGGCTTCACTGGCCTTTTCCAGCGCGGCAAGGTTCAGGTCTTCCAGCAAGCGTTTATGCAGGTCGCTTTTCAGGGCGTTGATGCGCAGCTTGCGCAGCGCGGTCTTGTCGGGGGCAGCAGCGCGCGCGGCCTGCCGGACCTCTTGGCGGGTGGCGGGGGCGGGTTGTGGTGCAATTCGGGGGGCGGGGCTGGCGTCTGGTGTCGGGGGCAGTTTGTCTGCGGTCACCGAAACGGGCTTGCTGGCGGTTTCTTTGCGATAACGTGCGAACATGATACAAACCTTGTTATTCTGCGGCGATTTTCTCAGCGTTTTTGGCAGGGGCCAGTGTCAGGGCAAGTTTGCGAATTTCCTTGGCGGCAGGATTTTTTGGCGCAAACTCTGCCAAGGGCAAACCATGGTCATTGGCATCGCGGACCTGGGCGCCGCCATCGGGGATAAATGTTGTGAAGCTGACACCAAGGCTTTCAGCCATGCGTTTTGCGCGCGAGCGCCCGCCAAGGTCGGTGAAACGCGGGGCACGGTTCAGAATGAAATGGAACCTGTCCATAGACAGACCGTCCGCCTTCAGGGCGCGAATAAGGCGCAGCGTGTTTTGGGCGCTGCGCATGTCCAGTTCCATCAGGGCAAAATATTGTTGGGCCGCACTCAGCACAGTTTCGGTCCAGTGAACGATTGTGCGCGGCATGTCGATGACGACGATATCGAAACTGTCGCGCGCAATGGTGATCACGCGCTCAATCTCGTCGGGGGAGAGCAGGTCCAGCGGCAACATGTCCGAAGGGGCTGTCAGCACATGCAGTTTCTCCTGAAAGTGCTGCAACGCCGAATAGAAAGCGTCCTTGTCCAGCGTGCTGGTTTGCGACAGCATTTCATACACTTTTTCGGTGCGCGGCAGGTCCAGATAGGTTGAGACAGACCCTGATTGAAAATCCAGATCCAGAATGCAGACAGACGGGCCGGTTTTCCCCTGCGATTGCACCAGTTCCCACGCCAGATTGACCGCAAATGTCGTGGCGCCGGCACCGCCCGCAAGCGACTGGACTGCAAGAACCGTGCCGTTGCATCCGCTTTGGGTGGGGGCCACTTTCGCATGCGCGGCGGCAAGGGCGGCTGTGCGAAGCCGGTCTATGGCATCCTTCAGGGCGTTTTCCGGCAAAGGATAGGGAACAAAATCATCTGCGCCCGCGCGCAGCATCTGGTGCAGCAAGATGGGGGACAGGGATTCCGCGATCAGCAAAACCCGTATGGATTTGGCCGCCGCGCGTTCAATGATGACGCGAACAAGATTCGTCTGCGCCGCGTCTTCGTCATCAAGGGCGATTGCCAGCAGTTCAAGATCAGCGGCTTCAGGATCATCAAGGAAGGACACTGTTTCAATGAAGGTCAATTCCCCCCAAGAATCCGCAAAAACGGCTTCCATATCCTCGATCAGCAGATCGAAATTCCGCACATCCCGACAGACAGTGCAGGCACGAATTCTTGGTTCTTCCTTCACACTACCCGCCATTACCCAACCTCAATACAAAAACATGTGCCGATTTATGATAGGTGCGGGGAATCATTCGACCTGACTCCCCTTCGACACTGCATCAAGATTGTCCACAAATCTGGCAAGAATTAGGCCAAAGAACTGCAATTGTTCGACGCTTTGGCAGGCAAACACGCCAGCATTCATGCATTAACCCTGTGGGCGGGGGCGTTGCGCCGCTGCCAAGGTGCCGGCGCGGGAATTGCCGGTGCCTTTGGGTCAAGAAACGAACATAATCAAATCCGGGAATATTGGGAATGAATAACAACATTATGTTGCGGAAAACGCCAAACCGGTTTTCCGCAACATATGCAAACCACCGCTTGGTGGCGTTTACAGTTTTTCGGTCAGTTCCGGCACCAGCGTGAACAGATCACCGACCAGACCATAATCAGCCACCTGAAAAATAGGGGCTTCTTCGTCCTTGTTGATGGCAACAATGATTTTGCTGTCCTTCATCCCCGCCAAGTGCTGGATCGCACCGGAAATGCCCACGGCGATATACAGTTCAGGCGCGACCACCTTGCCGGTCTGGCCCACTTGCCAGTCATTGGGGGCATAGCCGGAATCGACTGCCGCGCGCGACGCGCCCACGGCGGCACCCAGCTTGTCGGCCAGCCCTTCGATCAGTTTGAAGTCATCTTCCGACCCCACGCCGCGCCCGCCGGACACCACAACCTTGGCTGATGTCAGGTCGGGCCGGTCGCTGGCGGCCACCTTGTCCTCAACCCATTCCGACAGGGCAGGGTTATCTGCGGCTGAAATGGTTTCAACGCTGGCTGACCCGCCTTGTCCCGCCGCATCAAAGGTGGATGTGCGGATTGTCAGAACCTTGGTTGCATCGCGCGACTTCACGGTCTGGATGGCGTTGCCTGCATAGACCGGGCGTTCAAACGTGTCCGCATCGACAATGCCCGACACATCCGACAGCACCATCACATCCAGCAGGGCCGCAACGCGCGGCAGGATGTTCTTTGCATCCGTTGTGGCCGGGGCCACGATATGGCTGTAACCGTCCGCAAGGCTGACAATCAGGGCCGCAGTGGGTTCGGCCAGACGGTGGCCCAGACTTGCATCCTCGGCGCACAGAACTTTTGCCACACCGTCAATCGTTGCCGCATTTGCGGCCGCATCGGCGGCGCTTGCGCCTGCACACAGCACTGTCACATCGCCCAGTTGCGCCGCAGCCGTCACGGCCTTGGCGGTGGCGTCCATGTTCAGCGCACCATCGGTGACTTCGGCCAGAAGAAGAACCGCCATCAGAGTACCCCCGCTTCATCTTTCAGTTTGCTTAGCAATTCATCCACGGACCCAACCTTCACCCCGGCAGAGCGCGCGGCGGGTTCGGTGGTTTTCACGATTTCCAGCCGCGGGCTGACATCGACGCCGTAATCGGCAGGTGTCTTTTCCTCCAGCGGCTTTTTCTTTGCTTTCATGATGTTGGGCAGGGACGCATAGCGCGGTTCATTCAGGCGCAGGTCCACGGAAATGATTGCGGGCAACTTGACCTTCAGGGTTTGCAAGCCGCCGTCCACTTCGCGCGTGACTGTTGCACTGTCCCCGTCAACCGACACTTCCGATGCGAATGTGGCCTGTGCCCAGCCCGTCAGCGCACCCAGCATCTGGCCGGTGGCGTTCATGTCATTGTCGATGGCCTGTTTGCCGCACAGCACGATTTGCGGCGCTTCCTCATCTATCACCGCCTTTAGCAGTTTGGCCACGGCCAACGGTTCGATATCGGTATGCACATCATCGGCAGCGTTGATCAGGATGGCGCGGTCCGCCCCCATGGCCAGCGCGGTGCGCAGCGTTTCCTGCGCTTGCTTCACCCCGATGGACACGGCGACAATTTCAGAAACGATGCCTTTTTCCTTCAGACGGATCGCTTCTTCGACTGCGATTTCGTCAAACGGATTCATCGACATTTTGACATTCGCCAGATCAACCCCGCTGCCATCCGCCTTGACACGGACTTTCACGTTGTAATCGATCACGCGCTTGACTGGCACCAGAACCTTCATTGGCGACTATCTCCTTTTCGCAAAGCTTGTGTGGTTCTACCGAGTTGCAGTTGTGAAAAACAATGCAAAAACGACATGATGGCAAACCCCGACGCCGCGTTACCGCATATGTCTGCGCTAACGGTTCGCGCCCGGAACCCAAAGAATGTCATCCGCGCCGTTGTCATTGGCCACGCGGCCCGCAACAAACAGCCAGTCCGACAGCCGGTTCAGATATTTCACTGCCGATTCGTTGACCCCCTCGATTGTCGACAGATCCACAGTTTCGCGTTCCGCGCGGCGCGCCACAGTGCGGCACAGGTGGAAATGCGCCGACAAGGCCGACCCGCCGGGCAGGATGAAGCTGCGCAAGGGCTGTAAATTTGCGTTCATCGCGTCAATTTCGCGTTCCAGCCGGTCCACTTGCGCGGGCACCATGCGCAGGGGCGTGTATTCGGCCTGCGCGTCGCGTTCCATGTCGGGGCGGCACAGATCGGCGCCCAGATCGAACAGATCATTTTGGATGCGCGAAATGGCCTGCACCATATCGCCCGTGGCATGCAACCGCGCCAGACCCAGTGTCGCGTTCAATTCGTCAACTGTGCCATAGGCCGTGACGCGTTGCGAATGCTTGGCCACACGCGCGCCATTGCCAAGCGCAGTTTCACCGGAATCACCCGTGCGAGTGTATATTTTGTTCAGCACAACCATTGTCAGGCCCCCTTGGAACGGAAATAGGCAAAAGCGACAATCAAGATGACGGCCACGAACTGCGCATACAGTCGGTAACGCATCATGCGATTGCCATGTTTGCGGTTGAATTCGCCACCTTTGGCAAACCCGCCGATGCCGATCATCAGCACCACAAGCACCACCAGCGACGCAAAGGCCGCGATCAGGAACATGGGGTCTTGCAGCAGCATGTCGGAAACTCCTATCGGTTTGGGCGCAACTTAGTCGTCCCTGCGCCAATTGCGAGGGGAAAACCCAGATGCGCTACAATTTGCCCAGCACAAGGTCCAACAGCCGCGTGGGCAAAACACGGCGCAACCCGCCCAGAATATAGGTGGGTGTCGTCACATAATACCGCGCGCGGGGTCTGCGGCTTTCAAGGCCGGCAATCACGCGGCGCGTGACGGCATCGGGGGGCAGTTCAAAGAAGTCGGGGTGCGTCTTGTCATAAAGGCGCGCCAGCAAGCTGTCGCGGTAGTGCTGCGCGCGTGCGCTGTTTTCCCAATCGATCCAGCGTTCAAAATGCGGGATCGAGTTTTCGCGAATGCGCGATGTGACAGGGCCGGGTTCGATCAGCACGACGTGAATGCCCGTGCCCGCCAGTTCCAGCCGCAACACGTCTGACAGCCCTTCAAGCGCGAATTTTGTTGCGACATAGGCCCCGCGCCATTTCAACCCGGCCAGACCCAGCACAGATGAATTCTGCAAAATGCGCCCATGTCCCTGGGCGCGCATGACAGGCAGGACCGCGCGGGTCAGTTCATGCCAGCCAAACAGGTTTGTTTCAAAAATGCTGCGCAAGGCGTCGGTGGGCAAATCCTCGGTCGCGCCGGGAATGGCAAAGGCACCATTGTTGAACACCGCGTCCAGCGTGCCGCCGGTGGTGTCCAGTATCTGGGCAAGGGCCGCGTGGATGGTGGCATGGTCGGTATAATCCAAAACAAGGCTGGTCAGCCCTTCGCTGCGCAAACGCGCGCAATCGTCAGCTTTGCGGCAGGTGGCGAACACCTGCCAGCCGCGTTTTGCGAGGGTGTGTGCGGCATGATAGCCAATGCCTGAAGAACAGCCCGTGATCAGAACAGAACGCATCATTGCCTTTCGGAACAGCTATGCGCCCCTTCAGGACGACCATGTTTCGCGTTTGCGATAGATGGTCGAGGGGGCGATGTCCAGTTCCCGCGCCGCTTTGGGCACCGACCCCGCATTGCGCCGGATGGCCGAGGTGATGACCAGTTCTTCAATCTCGGCCATTGTCATGCCGCTCAGGACATCAGCGGCGGTGGCCCCATAGGCCAGACCTGTGGGCGCGCCGCCGTTTTCTGCGCTGGCGAAGCTTTGAAGTTCGGGGGGCAGCATATCGGGGGTAATGGTCGGGCCGTCATGCAACACCACAGCAAGGCGCAGCACATTGACCAATTCGCGCAAATTGCCCCGCCAGGGGGCCTTGCGAAACACAGACGCTGTTTCCGGGGCCAGCCCGGTAAAGGTTTTCCCTTCTTCCTGCGCAATCTGGACCAGCAGGTGACGGGCCAGAATATTCACATCCTCACCCCGGTCGCGCAATGGTGGCACATGCATGGGAATGACGAATAACCGGTAATACAAATCCTCGCGCAGGCGGCCGCTGCGCATTTCTTCGGCCGGGTCGCGGGTGGCCGCGCAGATGATACGCACATCCACCCTGACCGCATCCCCGCCGCCGGTTGGTGAGGCGGTTCCGTTTTGCAGAAAATTCAGAAGTCTGGCCTGCACCGACGGGGCCATGTCATGGATGTTTTCCAAAAACAGCGTGCCCGCATCTGCCTTTATCAGGGCGCCGGGCTTGACTGACGCAGCAGGTGCATTGCTGCGCTGGGCCTGCCCGAACAATTCGGCTTGTTGCAATTCATGCGGGATGGCACTGCAGTTGAACGTGACAAATCGGTTTTTTGCGCGGGCAGATTTCAGATGCACCGCGCGGGCGCATAATTCCTTGCCCGTGCCGCTTTCGCCCAGAACAAACACCGGCGCCATGGAGGTGGCGACAGCGCGGATTTTCTCATAGAGCTGGTGCATCACCTCGGACTGGCCAAGGAAGGCCGAATCAATCGCATCCGTGTCGTGCGCGCTGGCCGACACTTCTGCGGGCCTGTCCCTTTCGCTTTCGGCATGGGCATTGGCCACCGCACTGATAAGGCGAATGTCGCCCAACGGTTTGACCAGAAAGTCATGCGCGCCCGCGCGTGTCGCCTCGACCGCGGCATTGACGGACCCGTTTGCAGTGATCACGATGATCCGCGTGGCGGGCTGCAGGGCCAGCATTTCGCGCATCACGGCCATGCCGTCGGAATCGGGCAGCATAAGGTCCAGCAACACCACACCGGGGCGCGATTCGGCAAATTTCGTCAACGCCTCTTGGCCGTTTGACGCACATAGCGCGTTGTAGCCGGCCTTGCGCAGGATCGTCCGATACAGCATTTGCAAAGAGGGCGTATCTTCAACCAGAAGAAGCGAGGATATTGCCGACTGGTTACCAATATTCACATTCATTTAAGGGACTCAATATATTGTGCCAAAGCGGCCCGCACCTGGCCACATTCCCGAATCAGGGCAGGGAAAACTGCGGCAAGCGTCGCACCTTCCTTTTGTTTGGCCAAAGTTTCCGCGCGCAAAGATGTTTCGGGTAAATTATTCGCCCCAATCGTCAGGGCAAGCCCTTTCAGTTCATGTGCCAGCATGTGGATTTCTTTGAAATTCCAATCCGCATGTCTGTTCCATGCCGTCTGGGCATCAGCCAGCGCCCCGTGAATTCGTGCAAAATCCTGGGCGAGTTGTTCTGCCAGTTCTGCGGCAAGTTCACTGCCGCCCGTGTCCAGCAGGGCTAGGAATACTTCTGGATCAAGCACTGCATCGGTCATAATTTCGCCCACATTGCCAAATAAAATAATTCCCCTTTTGATTCTATCCCATCATATGACCAGAGTATAGACATCAGATTTCAACCTGACGGAGAGCGATGTTCGAATTAAGGTCGAAGCTTGGCAAAATTGGTCAAGCTACGGAATATTTCGGCGTTTCATGACGCTTGCCATGCGGCATACGAAATGACGACAAGACCATATGTCTGTCGCCCGAACCGGGAATTGCCATGAACCGATGCCGGTTAGCATGTCACCACACATGCCCGCGCGAGCATCTGCACGCGCGGGTGGGGGGGCGGTGCCGTCGCCGGGCGTTTCCGTTACCCTTTGGGGTAGCCAAGTGATGCAAGCGCCTGCGCAATTTCTGGCAGGATTGCGGGGTCGTCAATCGTTGCGGGCATCTTGAAGTCCTTGCCGTCTGCAATGGCGACCATGGTTGCGCGCAGAATTTTTCCTGACCGTGTTTTGGGCAGGCGGTCCACCACCACAGCCAGCTTGAAGGCCGCTACCGGGCCAATGCGGTCGCGCACCAGTTTTACGCAATCCTTGGCAATGTCGGCCGGGTCGCGTGTCGTGCCGGAATTCAGGCATAAAAAGCCCAGTGGCAGTTGCCCCTTCAGGTCATCTGCAACACCGATCACGGCACATTCTGCCACGTCGGGATGGCTGGCCAGCACTTCTTCCATACCGCCAGTGGACAGGCGGTGGCCCGCAACATTGATCACATCATCTGTGCGCGCCATGATGTAAACGTAGCCGTCCGCATCCATGTAACCTGCATCGCCGGTGGCGTAATAGCCGGGGAACTGGTCCAGATAGCTTTTGCGAAACCGCCCTTCGGCGTTCCACAGGGTGGGCAGCGTGCCCGGCGGCAGCGGCAGCTTGATGGCGATCGCCCCCAATGTGTCAGGCCCTACAGGGTGCCCCCCCTCATCAAGCACGCGAATGTCATAGCCTGGCATGGCGACAGCGGGTGACCCCAGTTTGACCGGCAGCGGGTCCACCCCCATCGGGTTGGCCGCAATTGGCCAGCCGGATTCGGTTTGCCACCAATGGTCAATGACCGGCACGTTCAACTGGGCCTGCGCCCATTCAATGGTGTCGGGATCCGCGCGTTCGCCTGCCAGATAGACGGTTTTCAGGCAGCTCAAGTCGTATTTCCGGACAAATTCGCCTTTGGGGTCCTCGCGTTTGACAGCGCGGAAAGCTGTTGGGGCGGTGAAGAAGCTTTTGACCTTGTGTTCCGAAATAACCCGCCAGAACGTGCCCGCATCCGGCGTGCCAATGGGCTTGCCTTCAAACACAATGGTGGTGTTGCCCGCAATCAGTGGCGCATAGCAGATATAGCTGTGGCCCACGACCCAACCCACATCGCTTGCGGCCCAGAACACATCACCGGGGTCAACATCATAGATGTTCTTCATCGTCCAGTGCAGGGCTACCAGATGGCCCGCAGTGGGGCGCACCACCCCTTTGGGCTGGCCAGTGGTGCCCGATGTATACAGCACATAGGCGGGGTGGTCCCCCTCAACCGGCACACAATCGGCGGGGTCTACGCCATATTGGAACGCGTGCCAGTCGTAATCCTGCCCGTCGGTCAGCCTGGCCACTTCCTGTTCGCGCTGGAAAATGACGCAGAATTCAGGCTTATGCGTGGCCAGGTCTATCGCGCCATCCAGCAGCGGTTTGTAATGGATCACGCGCCCCGGTTCCAACCCGCAGGATGCGGCAATAATGCATTTGGGCTGCGCGTCATTGATCCGCACAGCCAGTTCATTGGCCGCAAACCCGCCAAACACCACGGAATGAATGGCCCCCAGCCGCGCACAGGCCAGCATGGCTTCCAGCGCCTCGGGGATCATGGGCATATAGATGATGACGCGGTCCCCTTTTTGCACGCCCTTGGCCCGCAACGCCCCCGCAAGGCTGGCCACGCGGTCGCGCATTTCCAGATAGGTCAGTTCGCGTTTGGAATGGGTGATGGGGCTGTCATGGATAACCGCCACCTGATTGCCGCGCCCTGCCGCAACATGGCGGTCCAGCGCGTTCCAGCAGGTGTTGACCATGCCATCCTTGAACCATTCATAAAGCGGCGCGTTTTCGTCAAACAACGCCTTGGAAGGGGCGCGCACCCAGTCGATTGCCTGCGCTTGTTCCATCCAGAACCCGTTGGGGTCCGCAATCGACCATTTGTGCAAATCGTCATAGCGCATACCTGTCCCTCCCATGAACCTGACACTTGATCCTGAGATAGACGACACCACGCCGCGCGCGCAATCCTGTTAACGGGAACAAAGCGGGCGTATGCGAGATAATTTGCATGTCAGCTTTGCAAATTTTTGCAAATCTAACGTCTTTCTTGCGTATTTCGCATATCTGCACCCGCTTTGCAAATTTCCTGACGTTTTGTCCTATCCGTAAATGGAAACGGGGGTCCCCGCCAAGGCCGACATATTCAACAATCCGCGCGGGGTGATGGATGGGGTGACGATATGGGCAGTGTTGCCCATACCCATCAGGATAGGCCCGACTTCCAGCGCGTCGCCGCGCATCTTCAGGATATTGCGCACGCCGCTGGCCGCGTCGGTATTGGCGAAGATCAGCACATTGGCCGGTTCTGAAAACCGGGCGCTGGGGAACATGCGCGCGCGAAGCGCAGGGTCCAGCGCCGCATCGACATGCATTTCCCCTTCATAGTCGAAATCCAGCCCGGCCGCGTCCAGTATTTCCAGCGCTGCGCGCATGTTGCGCCCCGAGGGCGTGTCCAGATTGCCGAACTGGCTGTGCGAACATAGGGCAATTTTCGGGTTCAGGCCGAAGCGGCGCACATGGCGGGCCGCGCCAATGGCGGTTTCCGCAATCTGCTGCGGGGTGGGGTTGGGGTGAACCTGTGTATCGGCGATGAACAGGTTTCCTTCTTGCTGGATCATCAGGCTTAACGCGCCCACGGGGTGGCGGTCCTTGCTGCCCAGAATTTTGGTGACATAGTTCAAATGCCACAGGAACTGCCCGAATGTGCCGCAGATCAGGCTGTCCGCATCGCCGCGATGCACCATAATTGCGCCGATGGCTGTGGTATTGGTGCGCAAGATGGCGCGTGCCAGATCTGGGGTAACCCCGCTGCGTTCCATGATGGCGTGGTAGCTTTGCCAGTAATCGCGGTAGCGCGGGTCGTCCTGGGGGTTGACCAGTTCGAAATCGCGCCCCGGTTTGATGGACAGTCCCGCGCGTTCCAGCCGCATGTTCACCACATCCGGCCGCCCGATCAGGATGGGCACTTCGGTGGTTTCTTCCAGCATGGCCGAAGCCGCACGCAACACGCGCTCATCCTCGCCTTCCGCGAATACGATGCGGCGCGATGCGGCGCGCGCGGCTTCGAAGACGGGCCGCATGATCATCGCGGACCGGAACACCGACGCATCCAGCTTCGCCTTATAGGCGGCCAGATCGTCCAGCGGGCGTTTGGCCACGCCCGACTCCATGGCAGCTTTTGCCACAGCGCTGGCCACCACACCCATCAAACGCGGGTCAAAGGGTTTGGGGATCAGGTAATCCGCCCCGAAACTTAGCTGCTCGCCCTTATAGGCCGCCGCGGCCTCGGCGCTGGTGGTGGCGCGGGCAAGTGCGGCAATCCCTTCCACGCAGCCAATTTGCATCGCGTCATTGATTTCCGTCGCCCCCACATCCAGCGCGCCCCGAAAGATGAAGGGGAAGCACAACACGTTATTGACCTGATTTGGAAAATCCGACCTGCCGGTGGCAATAATTGCGTCAGGGGCCACTTCGCGCACCTGATCTGGCAGGATTTCCGGTGTCGGGTTGGCCAGCGCAAAGATGATCGGGCGCCTGGCCATGCGCGCGACATGGGCTGCCGTCAGTGCACCGGGGCCGGACAGGCCCAGAAACAGGTCCGCGCCGTCAATCACATCATCCAGCGTGCGTTTTTCGCTGGGCTGCGCAAAGGCGGATTTTTGCGGGTTCATATCCTGTTGGCGGCCTTCATATACCAGCCCGTGAATGTCGCACAGCCATATGTTTTCACGCCGCACGCCCAGTTTGACCAGCATGTTCAGGCAGGCAATGCCCGCCGCGCCGCCGCCGGTGCTGACGATCTTGATGTCTTCAAACGCCTTGCCCGCCACGCGCAGCGCATTTGTGGCGGCCGCGCCCACAACGATGGCGGTGCCGTGCTGGTCATCATGAAAGACCGGAATCCCCATGCGTTCTCGGCAGATGCGTTCCACGATGAAACAATCAGGCGCCTTGATATCTTCCAGATTGATCGCGCCGAAAGTGGGTTCCAGCGCGCAGACAATATCGGCCAGGCGTTCGGGGTCCGGCTCATTCAGTTCGATATCGAAACAGTCGATATTGGCGAATTTCTTGAACAGAACCGCCTTGCCTTCCATCACAGGTTTGGATGCCAGCGCGCCAATATTGCCCAGCCCCAACACCGCAGTGCCATTGGTGACGACCGCGACCAGATTGCCCCGCGCGGTGTAGCGCGCCGCATCTTCAGGGTTGGCCTTGATTTCAAGACAGGCTTCGGCCACGCCCGGCGAATAGGCGCGCGACAGGTCATAGCCGTTTGCCAGCGGTTTGGTGGGGCGCACTTCCAGCTTACCGGGGCGCGGATATTCATGATATATCAGGGCTGGATGGCGGCTGTCATCCGATGGCAGGTCGGTCATGTAGGTCCCTCAGTGTTCGTTTTGTTTAGTATTAAACTAAACAGCTGCGGGGGCAAGTTCTGCTTTATGGGGGCGGGCGGCAGTTTCGCGCTGTGCCCACGCCCGGCTTGCAATACGCTGCGCGGCGGCGCACAGTCATATCAGGGGGCGTAATCAACGTATCAAGGGGGCCTATGACGCTATTGCTTGAAGCGCGCAAGGTGCGTGAATTGGCCTATGCGCCTTATTCGGGGTTCAGGGTGGGCGCGGCGTTGCGCTGCCCTGATGGACAAGTGTTTGTCGGGTGCAATGTCGAAAACGCGGCCTATCCCGAAGGGGTCTGTGCAGAGGCGGGGGCCATTTCGGCCATGGTCGCCGGGGGCGCGCGCGAAATTTTGGAAATCACGGTTGTGGCCGACAGCGCCGCGCCTGTGCCGCCCTGCGGGGGGTGCCGCCAGAAAATTGCCGAATTTGCAACAGCACAGACGCGGGTGGTCATGGCAACTGTGTCCGGCCTTCAGGTGACCATGACAGTGGCGGAATTGTTGCCCGGTGCCTTCGGGGCGTCGCATATGGACAAATCCTGATGGCGCGCGCGTTTCTGGTTGTGCTGGATTCGGTGGGTTGCGGGGGTGCCCCTGACGCTGCTGATTTCGGGGACGAGGGGGCCAATACCCTGGGCCATGTTATTGCCGCCTGCGCACAGGGGCAGGCGCAGGACGGGCGCAGCGGGCCGCTGCAAGTGCCGGTGCTGGACGCGCTGGGGCTGGGGGCGGCAGTGCGGCTGGCCTCCGGGATGGCGACACCGGGACTGGCGGCCCCCCCGTCGGGGCTGTGGGGGGCTGCCACCGAAACATCGCGCGGCAAGGACACGCCGTCGGGGCATTGGGAACTGGCAGGGGTGCCCGTGCCATGGGACTGGACCTATTTCCCACGGCAGGTTCCCGCGTTTCCGCCTGATCTGGTCGCGCAGATTTGCGCGCTGGCGGGCACGGACGGAATCTTGGGCAATTGCCATGCAGCGGGCATTCCGATTGTGCGGGATCTGGGCGCGCAGCACCTGCGCACGGGCTGGCCGATCTGCTACACATCGGCGGATTCCGTGCTGCAGATCGCAGCGCATGAAGATGCGTTTGGACTGGCGCGCTTGCACAAGCTATGCGCCGATCTGGCACCGCTGCTGCATGCCATGCGCGTGGGGCGTGTGATCGCGCGGCCCTTCGCGGGGTCGGAAGCCGCAGGGTTCACGCGCACGCCCAACCGGCGCGATTTTGCGATGCCCCCCCCCGCACCAACCCTGTGCGACTGGGTGCAGGGCGCGGGCGGACAGGTCCATGCTGTGGGCAAGATCAGTGACATATTTTCGGGACAAGGGATAACGCATCAGCATAAAGGGCAAGGGGATGGCGCGCTGTTCGATCATTTCCTGCGCTTGCTGGCGGACACGGGGGACGGATCTTTGACATTTTGCAACTTCGTGGAATTTGACACGCTTTATGGTCATACGCGCGATGTATCGGGATATGCCCGTGCGCTGGAACGTTTCGACAAGATTGCCGCGCAAGCGCTGGCGCGGCTGCGCCAAGGCGATATGCTGGTCATCACCGCTGATCACGGCAATGACCCCACTGCGCCGGGCACGGACCACACCCGCGAACGGGTGCCCGTTCTGGTGGCGGGGTATGGCGCGGGGCAGATCGGGCAGTGCGCTTTCGCGGATGTTGCCGCCAGCATTGCCGCACATCTGGGCGTGCCAGCCCAAGGCCCGGGCCGGAGTTTTCTGCCATGAGGGACCGCGACGAACCTGCCATGATGGACCGCGACGAACCTGCCATGATGGACCGTGACGAACTTGTGCAATTCCCGAAGCTGGAATTGCATCTGCATCTTGAAGGGGCCGCGCCGCCGGCGTTCATCCGTGACCTTGCAAAGCGCAGGAAGGTTGATATTGCGGGCGTGTTCGATGATCAGGGGCAGTATCGCTGGACCGGGTTTGACGGGTTCCTGTCGACCTATGACGCGGTCAGTAGCGCCTTGACGGGGCCGCAGGATTTTCATGATCTGACATTATGCGTTCTGGAACACGCCGCAGCGCAGGGCGTCATTTATACCGAAGCTTTCTTGTCACCCGATTTTTGCGGCGGGGGCGATGGGATTGCATGGCGCGACCATCTGGCCGCGATTGAAGCCGCGGCCGAAACCGCACAGGCGCGGTGGGGAATTGTCATGCGTGGGGTTGTGACCTGCATTCGCCATCTTGGCCCCGAACAGGCGCGCAAGATCGCCATTTGCGCGCAGGAAACCGCAGGCCAATTCGTCACTGGGTTCGGTCTGGCGGGCAATGAAACGATGTTCCGCCCGCAGGATTTCGTCTGGCCCTTCGATGCCGCGCGCGAAGCGGGGCTTGGGCTGACTGCACATGCGGGGGAATGGCAGGGGCCAGACGCGATACGCGCGACATTGCGCGATTTGCGCGTGACGCGCCTTGGGCATGGGGTGCGCGCCATTGAAGATGCGTCGCTGGTCGCATCTCTGGCGGAAAGCGGCGTGGTGCTGGAAACCTGTCCGGGGTCCAATGTCGCGCTGGGCGTTTATGCGCGTTTGCACGATCACCCGGTTGCAAAACTGTGCGATGCAGGCGTAAAGGTCACTGTGTCCACGGATGACCCGCCCTTTTTCGGCACCACGATGACGCGCGAATATGAAGGGCTTGCCCGGTGTTTTGGCTGGGGTGGGTCCGAGTTTGCCCGGATGGCGCATACAGCGCTTGATGCGGCCTTTGTTGATGCGCCTGCGCGCAAGCTGTTACAGAAGCGACTGGAGGAAACATGTCCCACCCCGACCTGACCATCATCGAGCACCCGCTTGTTGTGCATAAATTGTCGATGATGCGCGAAAAGACCCTGTCCAGCCGGGATTTTCGCAGCTTGCTGCGTGAAATCAGCCAGTTTCTGGCCTATGAGGTGACGCGCGACCTGCCGCTTCGGTTGCAGACCATCACCACCCCTGTGGCCGAAATGCAGGCCCCGGTTCTGGATTGCCCTGATCCGGTTCTGGTGTCCATTTTGCGGGCCGGAAACGGGTTGCTGGATGGCATGCTGGAAGTGCTGCCCACGGCGCGGGTGGGGTATATCGGGCTGTACCGGGACGAAGCGACGCTGCGCCCGGTGCAGTATTACTGCAAACTGCCGCCCGAACTGGCTGGCCGGCGCGTGATTGTGGTTGATCCGATGCTGGCCACGGGCCATTCGGCAGCGGCGGCGATTGACCTGCTGAAGGGGGCGGGGGCCACGGACATTGTGTTTCAATGCCTGCTGGCCGCGCCCGAAGGGGTGGCGTGCATGGCGCGCGCGCACCCGGGTGTGCGCATTGTCACCGCCGCGCTGGATGAATGCCTGAATGAGCGCGGATATATCGTTCCGGGACTAGGGGATGCGGGTGACCGGATTTTCGGCACATCATAAGCCATGCGCGGGCGCGAATCGGGTTTACTTTCAAAACTGTTAAAGGGCATGGTCAACGTGCTGAAGCGGGGGTTTCATGTCTGTCAGATCATTTGCACTTTCAAGCTTTTTAGCCATCCTTATGACCACCACGGCGTCTGGCCAGACCAATGGCACAACACCGGCGGAATTGCCGCCAGCAGGGTATGACGCGCGCGAATTCACCGACAGTCGCGGCTGTGTGTTCTTGCGCTCCACATTCGGGGGGGAAGTGACATGGGTTCCGCGCTACGGGGCGGACAGGCAGCCTGTATGTGACGGAACGCCCAGCATTCGCGCTGAAGTGCGCGAACCAGCGGTCCAACCCGTGCCGCAGCCCGTGGGCTCGGTGTCGCGCCCGGCCCCTGTGGCAGGCGGCAAGGAACCTGCGCGCGCCACCGTGTCGGCCCGCCGCCACACGCCGCGCCCCCCCGCACCACGCCATGCCGATGCGTCAGGCCGTCACCCTGATTGCCCGCAAAATGCGCCTTTCGGGCAGGTGGTGCGCACCAGTGATGCGCGGCTGATGGTGATTTGTGTGTCAAGTATAGACCAGTTTCCCGAAGGACTGGGGCCGAATGCAGGCCATCGCGGCCCCATCGCATTGCCGCGCAACACCATCATGCCCCCCCCTGCAGCCGCGCCGCAACACACCCGCAACATTGGCACCCATGTTCAGGTTGGCAGCTTCCGGGTTCCCGACAATGCCACGCGCCTGCGTGCGCGCCTTCTTGCGCGGGGTTTGCCTGCTGGCATTCATGTCGCGTCAGGTTTGAATGTGGTCACCATTGGCCCGTTTGCTGACGCCGCGCAGGCACATCAGGCGTTGGACATTGCGCGGCGCATGGGCTTTCGGGATGCGTTCTTTCGCCGCTAGCATATGATTTGTAACGTAAACTGTTTGAAAGGGGGGGGTATCATCGCCCCACAGTCTATTCCATGGCGGGCTTGCGCTGAAGAACCTTGCTTCGACTGACCAGAAGCCCCGAAATGATAATGCCCAAAGCCAGCAGGATGCGCGGCGAAAGGTCCTCGGACAGGATCATCACCCCCAACAGCACCGACCAGACCGGCACATGGTAATTCACCTGCGCCAGAAAACCCGGCCCCGCGCTGCGGATGATACTGATTTTCAACAAGGTCGCCAGCCCCGTGGGCAACAGTCCCAAAAACAGCAGCGCCAGCAGCGGGCGCGCAGCGGGCAGGGCGGGCACCCCTTCGTGCCACAATGCGGCAGGCACCATCAGGACACTTGCCATCCACAGCGCCAGCACCCCGAAGGCCATCGGGTGCACCTCGGGGCAGCGGCGCGTGACAATGGACCCGATCGCATAGCTTAACGACGCCGCCAGGCACCCCAGCCGCGCCAATGTTTCCAGTTCCGACCCTGTCATCGCCAGAACCCCCGGCCCGATCAGCACGCCCACACCCAACAGGCCCAGCATGAAACCGCCCGCCTTGGCATTGGTCAGCCGGTCGCCCGGAACCAGAAAATGCGCAAACCCCAGAACGAACAGCGGAATCGCCGCCATGCTGATTCCGGCAAAGCCGGACGTGACATGTTGCTGCGACCAGCTTAGCAAGAAGAACGGCAGCGCAGTTGAAAACACGCCCATCGCGGCAGCAAAGCCCCAGATGCCTGCCCGCATGGGCAGTTTTATTCCCATCATGACCGCAACCCCGGTCAGTGTCAGCGCGCCAATGACAATGCGCCCCGCCGCCACCCAAAGCGGCGCAAACCCTTCCAGCGCAACGGCAATTCCCAAAAAGGACGCGCCCCAGATCAGGCCAAGGGTGATCAGGGACACCCAGTTTGACAAGGTCGGATTGCTTGGCATTGGAATGGTTCCTTGGGGCGGCAGGTTTGTGAATATGTGCAGTAATGCATCGTGGAGGCGCTGATGTCCACCAACCCGCAAAATGACGAATCGTGCGCAGAAAACAAGCGTAAGCCGCAATAATGACCCTTTTTGGCCCCACCAACCCCGTTATGTCATGGTGCACTGCCAATGCGACACAGACACAGCGCCACACAGCCAGCGGGAACCCCAGCAATGCCAAGATGCCCCCGACCAAACCGCCTGCGCATTTTCCTTGTTTGCGAAGCCGGTGCCGTTTCTGTGGATTGGGTTGTGCTGTCTGCCGCAGCGATAGGATTGGGCGCGTTTTTCGTCACGCAGGTCAGCGAGGGCAGCGCCACGCTGGCCAATGCGACGCAAAGCAGTTTGCAGGACATGCTGGCAGAAGACCCGGTTGCGCGCTACATGATCCAGCGCTTGGATGAGGCGCAAGTGGCAAGCTGGACGGCCACTTTTGCCGCACAGACCGACACGCAGCTTCTTGGGTCTGTTCAGACACGGCATGATCAGTTCATGTCGCATCTGGCCGCACAACAATGGTCACAGGCCCTGCAGCGCATCGATTATTACCATATCATCGAAGAAGAACTCGCGACACGCGGTCTGCAGCGTCCCGAAGGCATGCCCACGGCGCAAACCATGTTTGACCTGTATACCAGCGCGCGCAGCTGATACAGGGCGCGCCCCCTCCCTCGAAAGGAAGGGGGCGCGCGGTTGCGCAACCCTTGTTAGTTGCGCTCTTTGTCAACCATCTTGGACGCGCCGATCCAGGGCATCATCGCGCGCAGTTTCGCGCCCACCTGTTCAATCTGGTGTTCGTCATTGATGCGCCGTGTGGCCTTGAAGAAGGGCTGGCCCACGGCATTTTCCGCCATGAAGTCGCGGACGAATTTGCCTTGCTGAATGTCGGTCAGAACGGCCTTCATCCGTGCCTTGGTTTCTTCATAAGGCAGAATGCGCGGCCCGCTGACATATTCGCCATATTCGGCAGTGTTGCTGATCGAATAGTTCATGTTGGCAATCCCGCCTTCATAGATCAGATCAACAATCAGCTTCACTTCATGCAAGCACTCGAAATAGGCCATTTCCGGCTCATAGCCCGCTTCCACCAGTGTCTCGAACCCCATGCGGATCAGCTCGACCAGACCACCGCACAGCACGGCCTGTTCCCCGAACAGGTCGGTTTCGCATTCCTGACGGAAATTGGTTTCAATGATCCCCGAACGCCCGCCACCAATGGCGCTGCAATAGGACAGACCGATTTCCATTGCCTTGCCGGTTGCGTCCTGATGCACCGCCACCAGACAGGGCACACCACCGCCTTTGGTGTATTCGCCGCGCACCGTGTGGCCGGGGCCTTTGGGCGCCATCATGATGACATCGACACCCGGTTTCGCCTCGATCAGGCCGAAATGCACGTTCAACCCGTGGGCAAAGGCAATCGCGGCCCCTTCGCGCAGATTGTCATGCACATATTTCTTGTAGGTTTCGGCCTGCAGCTCATCTGGCATGGTGAACATGATCACATCGCACCATGCGGCCGCTTCCGCGATGCCCATGACCTTCAGCCCTTCGGCTTCGCATTTCTTGGCACTGCTGGACCCTTCGCGCAGGGCGACGACAACATTCTTTGCGCCCGAATCGCGCAGGTTTAGCGCATGGGCATGGCCCTGGCTGCCATAGCCCAGAATGGCTACTTTCTTGTCCTTGATCAGGTTCACATCGCAATCGCGATCATAATAGACGCGCATGATACTTCCTCCGTTAGATGTGCTTCTGCGCCAGATCATACTGTTTTTCGAACAAATTGCGTTTCATATCTCGCGTATATTTCCGAAATCCGATAAGTATCATTCATGAATATGGAAATTATGAAATAATCATGCGTATCGATGACAGCGACCGCCGCCTGTTGCGCCACCTTATGGCCGCCCCCGATGCCAGCACCGCCGACCTGGCCGCGCGCGCGGGCATGACTGAAGCCACCTGTTGGCGCAGGCTGGACAAGTTGCGCACTGTAGGCATTTTGCGCGGGCAACAATCTGTGATCAACTGGCGCGCCCTTGGCTGGCAGGTCGAAGTCAGCTTGCGCATCACGCTTGACAAAACCAACCCGCGCGCCTTTGACGAATTCGTGGCCGCCGCGCGTCATGTCCCCGAGGTGCTTGAGATCCAAAGCTTTCTTGGCCGCGTTGATGTGCGCCTGAATGTCATTGCGCGTGACATGGCGCATTACCAGCAAATCTACCGCGACCGTATCCTGACCCTGCCGCATATTTCCGACCTGGAGGCATTGATGCATCTGTCCGACATCAAATCCGAAGAAAGCCTGCCGATATGATTTTCATCTTGCCGCAAATACTCCGGGGTGAATGGGGCCGCAGGCCCCAGAGGGGCAGCGCCCCTTTCCGCGCCCCCCGCACAGCGCCATGATTGACTTCGACGATACCGACCGCGCCCTGTTGCGCGCACTCGCGCAGGACAGCACCCAAAGCGCGGGCGCGCTGGGGCGCAAGCTGGGGCTCAGCCAGCCTGCCGCATGGCGCAGGCTCAAACGCCTGCGCGATGGCGGCGCGATTGCGCGCCAGCGTCTGGATCTGGACGTGGCCGCGCTGGGCTTCGGGGTCACAGTGTTTTTGGGAATCAGCCTTGCCGCCAAGGGCCGCGTCAGCCTTGCGGATTTTGAACGCGCCGTATCGGCCATCCCCGAAGTGCAGACTGTCCAGCATGTGCTGGGTCTTTATGATTACCGCCTGCGCGTGGTTGCGCGCGATCTGGCAGATTTTGAACGCATTTTGCGCCGTCGTATCATGACCTTGCCGGGCATTGGCGCAGTGGACGCAAATGTGTTGTTAAGCGAAGAACGCCTCGCAGGGCCCTTGTAGGGAATTGACCTTGGCGCGCGTATTGGGCAAGACCGCGTCATGCTGATTTACAAGATATTCCGCCGCCCCGAATGGGACGCAATGGTTGCCAGCGGGCGAACAGATGGTGCGCCTGTTGATCTGGCCGATGGTTACATCCATTTCTCCACCGCCGCGCAGGTCATGGCGACAGCTGCCAAGCATTTCGCCCAGGAAAGCGATCTTGTCTTGATCGCGGTCAATGCCGCTGATCTGGGCGCGGCGCTGAAATGGGAACCCTCGCGCGGGGGGGATCTGTTTCCGCATCTGTACCGGCCCTTGCACAGCGAAGACGTGCTTTGGGACACCTCGCTGCCGCTGGGGGCTGCCGGGCACATCTTTCCGGAAGGGCTGGTATGAGTGTTCTTGAAAATCTGGGCCTTGGGGTATTGCGCAGTCTCGACCCTGAAACCGCCCATGGGCTGGCCATCAAGGCGTTGCAATCAGGGCTTGTGCCCCTGCCGCGCGCAATCGTGTCGGACAGGTTGCAAACACGGGTTGCCGGGCTGGATCTGCCCAACCCGGTGGGGCTGGCCGCGGGGTTTGACAAGAACGCGACTGCGCTTGCGGGGCTGGCGCGCGCGGGTTTCGGCTTTGTGGAAGTGGGCGCTGCAACCCCGCGCCCGCAACAGGGCAATGCGCGCCCGCGCCTGTTTCGCCTGACGCAGGACCTTGCAGTGATCAACAGGTTCGGCTTCAACAATGACGGCGCGCAGGCCATTGCAGCGCGGCTGGCGCAGCGGCCTGCGGGTATGGTTCTGGGGCTGAATCTGGGCGCCAACAAGGACAGCAGCGACCGGGCAGGCGATTTTGCGCAAGTGTTGCGCATGACAGGCGCCTATATTGATTTCGCAACTGTGAATGTCTCCTCGCCCAATACCGAACGGTTGCGGGATTTGCAGGGTGCAACAGCGCTGGCGGCCCTGCTGGCGGGGGTGATGTCCGCCAGACAGGAGCTTGCGCGCCCGATCCCGGTTTTCCTGAAAATCGCCCCCGACCTGTCAGACACGGACCTCGCCGAAATCGCGGATGTGGCGCTGGCCGCGCGCATAGATGCCATCATCGCCACCAACACCACCCTGTCGCGCGAGGGGCTGACCAGTCCACAGGCACAGGAAACGGGGGGGCTGTCGGGGGCACCGCTATTTGAAAAATCCACGCGCGTTCTGGCGCGCTTGTCCCATCTGACCGGGGGCGCTGTGCCCCTGATCGGCGTGGGCGGGGTGTCCTCGGCGCAACAGGCCTATGCGAAAATCAGGGCAGGGGCCTCGGCGGTGCAACTCTATTCGGCGCTAGTCTATGAGGGGCTGTCGCTGGTGGCGCGCATCAATCAGGGTCTGGCCGAGTTGCTGGAACGCGACGGACTGGACAATGTCGCGCAGGCTGTGGGCCGTGACCGGGACAAATGGCTGTGACTTCATCTTGCCAAAAATACTCAAAAAGCTGCGTTCAGACGCCGTTCCAGCCTTGGGTATAGTGCGGCCAGCAACACCCCGCGCAAGACGTTGAGCACCATCAACGCCCCCCACAGCGCATGATTGCCCCAGATTGGCACAGACCACCAGATTATGGCTGCGTAAATCGCCACGGCCAGGGCGACAGTATTGCGCATGTCGCGCGTGCCAGTGGCCCCAATGAACACACCGTCCAGCATATAGGCCCCGACCCCCAGCACACATAGCGCAACTACATAAGGCAGGAATTCGCGCGCCGCCGCCTGAACACCTGCATCCTTGGCCATCAGATCAATTGCAAACGGGCCAACTGCCCAAAACCCCAACGCCATGACCAGCGCCGCCCCCACTGCCCAGACGGACGCGCGCAGTGCCGCCTGCCGCACGGCCGCCAACGACCGCGCCCCCACCGCATGGCCCACCAGCGCTTCGGCAGCGAAGGCAAACCCGTCCAGCGCAAAGGCCGTGACCATCAGAAATTGCCACAACACCTGATTTGCCGCCAGTTCCACATCGCCAAACCCCGCCGACACGAACATGAACCCTGTCATCGCGCCTTGCAATGCGATGGTGCGCAGCATGATGTCGGAATTGACCGACCACATGCGATGCAGGCGGGCGCGGTCAAACACCCGTGCCCAGTCGCGCCATTGCGCGCCCGAAAATGCCGCACGACACAGGTATAGGCCAAGCGCCAGCGATGTGGTTTCGGCAATCAAGGTGGCAATGGCCACCCCTTGCACCCCCCAGTCAAGCCCCAGAACGAACCACAGATCCAGCGCGATATTCAGCCCGTTCATCCACAATTGTAAAATCAGCACGGACCGCGTGCGTTCGGTGCCAATCAGCCAGCCATTGACAGCATAAAGCGCGATTGTCGCCGGTGCCCCCCAGATGCGGATTGTCAGATACTCGCGCGCCAGGGCCTCAACCGTGTCGCTGGCGGGCGCTATGCGAA
This sequence comes from Roseinatronobacter sp. NSM, assembly GCF_052379845.1. Classification (NCBI taxonomy): domain Bacteria; kingdom Pseudomonadati; phylum Pseudomonadota; class Alphaproteobacteria; order Rhodobacterales; family Paracoccaceae; genus Roseinatronobacter; species Roseinatronobacter sp. NSM. The sequence goes on from NZ_JBQTCF010000007.1 coordinate 53,208, forward strand.
AGGCTGCGGCCATGATCAGCGCTTGCGCTGTGACCATCACCACACCGGCAGCCAGCCCCAGCATAACCCCGCGCGTCAGAACCGCGCCGCTTTCGGCCAGATCGCCCGCCCCGCTGGCTTGCGCAACCAGTCCGGTGGTGCCCATGCGCAAAAACCCGAAAACCCAGTAGATTGACGCCAGAATGACAGCGCCCAGCCCCACAGCACCAATCGGGGCGGCCGCACCCATCTGGCCCACCACGCCCGTATCCACTGCGCCCAGCAACGGCACCGAGATATTGGCCAGCACAATGGGCAAAGCAATCCGCAAAACGCGCCTGTTGGTCACCGGCTGCGCCGCGCGCATGGCGTCGGTCATGTCAGCGCCCGCCGGACGGGGGCAGGGGCGGTTGCGGCATCAGGAAATGCCCGGTCGCTTGCGCAAACAGCCGCGCGCGGTTGTCCTGCCAGGCTTCCACATGGACACTGGCATAGCGCCGCCCGGACCGGTTGACCCGCGCGCGCGCATAGGCATCGCGCGGCAGGCCGGTCCGCAGATAATCGATGGTGAAATCTATTGTCTTTGGCAGGCGTGGCATATCAAGGGCCATGCTTTCGGCGTTTAACCTGCCGGATTCAAGGTCTTCCCACAGCATGGCCCAGCTCAGTTCCACAATCGCCGTTACTTCCATAAAGGATGCGATGGCCCCGCCATGCAGGGCGGGCAGGATGGGATTGCCGATATGGGTTTCATCGAAGGGCAAGACCGCTGTCAGTTCGTCGCCATGGCGTTCAAACTGTATGCCAAGGAATTGTGCATAGGGAATGGCGCCCACCAGCGTTTGCAAGGCTGTATCGCGCCGGTATTTGACCTGTTGAACGGGTTCGGGCTGTTTCATTCCGGCACCTTTTGCGCATGGTCGAATGTGAAGGCCCCTGTGGCCGTGGCGACCGGGTTTTGCGCGTCGTCATCATGGGCCGTGGCCCGCACGAAGGCCACATTGCGCGTAACATGGTAGCACACGGCCCGCGCGGTAATGCGCTGACCGGGGGTGGCCGCGCGCATATAATCGATGCGCAGGTCAATGGTGGCGGTGTTTGTCGCCCCCGGATAAGACAGCACTGCCGCCCCGCCGCATGTGTCCATCAATGCAGAAACTGCCCCGCCATGGATGACGCCGGTTGCAGGGTCCCCCACAAACCGGGCGTCCCAGTCCATTGAAATGCGCGCCTCGCCCGCGTCCAGTGCTTCAAGCTGCATTCCCAGCGCGCGCGCGAAGGGCAGGGCATTGATAAAACTTTGCGGGTCTAGGGGGGGCATGGGAACCTCGGGCTTTGGTGTGGCGTTCATTCTGTGCCTGAACCGGTGCAAATGGCAATAGCGCGGGCGGGAATTGCATCATCGGCACGCAGGGCGTAGCATATCGCACAGAAGACAGGGAGGCATGTATTTTGTCCGGCGACAGGCTTGGGTTCAAACAGATGTGCGTGAAGTTCGATGTGACGCCGCGCACCTTGCGGTATTATGAATATATTGAATTGCTGTCCCCCGAAAAAGAGGGGCGCAACAGGTTCTACACCCCGCGCGAGGTGGCGCGCATGACCTTGATCATGCGTGGGCGGCGTTTCGGGTTCAGCCTTGAAGAAATCCGCCAGTGGCTTGAAATTTACGAACACTCCGGCACGCACAGGCAGCTTTCGGCGTGGCTGGACATGGCTGATCGCCAACTTGTTGCGTTGAAAAACCAGTCAGCGGAACTTGATCGCACAATAGATGACCTTCACAAACTGCGCGAAGATGCTGCCGCGCTTTTGGCGGATCAAAGGACGTGACGTAAGTTTGAATTCTGACGTGGCGTTTAACTTTACCTTCACGTCAACATGCATATGTTACCCCCAAGGCGGCGCGCCAGTTGGTGTGCATTTTTTCGAAAGGGGGGAAGCCATGTCGCAAGATGTCAAGACGATCCGGCAGATGTGCGATGCGTTCGGTGTGACACCACGCACTTTGCGTTTCTATGAAGCAAAAGAACTGCTTTGGCCCCGCCGCGACGGGCAACACCGGCTGTTTACACGCCGCGACCAGGCCCGTCTGAAGCTGATTTTGCGGGGCAAACGCTTTGGGTTCAGCCTTGAAGAAATCCGCCAGCTTCTGAACATGTATGACCGCGACGACAGCGAATTGAAGCAGTTGCGCAAAACCTATGAAATCGCGCGGGACCGTCTGGCAGACATGGAACGCCAGCGCGACGAACTGACCGAAGCCATCATAGAGCTGAAGAAGGAATTGTCCTGGGGCGAAAATGTCCTGCGCCAGGCCGACAAACCTGCAGCCGCTGAATAACCTGCAAAGCTGCACATCCGCGCATATGCAGCACCGACGACACCAGGGAGAGAATGACATGCCCAGCTACACAGCACCGACCAAAGACCTGAATTTTGTGTTGCATGATCTGCTCAAGATCAGTGCCTCTGAAATTCCGGGTTATGCCGATCTGGATCAGGACTTCACATCCGCCATTCTGGACGAGGCCGCGAAACTTGCCGAAGGGGCCATGGCCCCCCTCAACGCTGTGGGCGACCAGCAAGGGTGCCGGCTGGAAAACGGCGTGGTGCGCACGCCTGACGGGTTCAAGGACGCGTTCGCGCAGGTCAAGGCCGGTGGCTGGAACGGGCTGGACCTGCCGGAAGACTACGGTGGGCAGAACCTGCCCTATGTGCTGCAATCGGCAGTGGGGGAAATCTTCTCGGCCGCGAATATGGCGTTCAACATGTATCAGGGCCTGACACATGGCGCGATTTCCGCAATCATCGCGCATGGCTCAGATGAACAGAAGGCGCGTTTCCTGCCCAGGATGATCAGCCTTGACTGGACAGGCACCATGAACCTGACCGAACCCCATTGCGGCACCGATCTGGGCCTGATCCGCACCAGGGCCACCCCACAGGAGGATGGCAGCTACAAGATTACCGGCCAGAAGATATTTATTTCCGCCGGGGATCATGACATGGCGGAAAACATCATCCACCTTGTGCTGGCCAAGGCACCGGGCGGCGGGGACGGGACCAAAGGGATTTCACTGTTCATCGTGCCCAAGATCATGGTGAATGATGATGGCAGCCTTGCTGCGCCCAATGCCGTTTCCGTGGGCAAGATCGAAGAAAAGATGGGCATTCACGGGAATGCCACTTGCGTCATGAACTACGACGGCGCGACCGGATATCTGGTGGGCGATCTGCATAAGGGCATGCGCGCCATGTTCACCATGATGAATGAAGCGCGCCTTGGCGTGGGGTTGCAAGGGTATGCGCAGGCTGAAATCGCCTATCAGAATGCGCGTGCCTATGCGATTGACCGCCTGCAAGGGCGCGATGTGACAGGCACCAAAAACCCCGATGGTCCCGCCGATCCGCTGATCGTGCACCCTGATGTGCGCCGCATGCTGATGGATCAGAAAAGCTTTGTCGAAGGGGCACGCGCCTTCACCATGTGGGGGGCAAACCAGATTGACCGCGCCCACCGCATGAAGGATGCGCAGGCCGATGGCCTGATCTCGCTGCTGACGCCGGTGATCAAGGGCTTTCTGACCGACAAGGGCTTTGATATGTGCATTCAGGCCCAGCAAGTGTATGGCGGGCATGGCTATATCGAAGAATGGGGCGTGTCCCAGTTCGCGCGCGATGCACGGATCGCCATGATCTATGAAGGGGCGAACGGCATTCAGGCGCTGGACCTGGTGGGCCGCAAACTGGCCCAGGATGGCGGCAAACATGTGATGGCGTTCTTCGCTTTGGTCAAGGATTTCATCAAGCAAAATGCAGGCGATGACCGCCTGGAGGAATATGTCACGCCGTTGAAATCCGCCTCCAAGGATTTGCAGGCGGCAGCGCTGTATTTCATGGAAAACGGTATGAAAAACCCCAATGACGCGCTTGCCGGATCCAATGATTTCATGCATCTTTTCGGGCATGTGTGCCTTGGTCTGGTCTGGGCGCAAATGGCGAAAGCCGCGCTTGGCGCATTGGATGCGGGCGCCACGGATCAGGCGTTTCTGAATGCGAAACTGATAACAGCGCGTTACTACATGACCCGCCACCTGCCCGCTACAGCGTTCCACCTTGCGCGTATTCGAAGCGGCTCTGACGCGATGATGGCGCTTGGCCCCGAGCAGTTCTAGACCATACAACTGCGGCATCGCCCGCCCGGCGGTGCCCCCTTGCCCTTGCAGGAGGATCCATGCCCAAACGCTTTCGCCTGACCCGCAGGTTCAACATGGCCATGACCGAAGACGGATACCGTCGTTTGCGCCGTTTCGCACAGGACGCCGGACTGGAAGAAGGAGAAGCGCTGTCGTTCCTGTTCGAAAATTTCGAGTCTGTGACACATGCCGAAAATCTTGGCCACCGGCTGCGGATGTTCAATTCGGAACTTGAGGATCGCAAAAGATGACCGAAAAAGGCGCCTTCGGCGAGAGTATTTGTAGCAAGATGAAAACGAAGGTCAGTTGATGCGCCCCGTCCCTCCGCTTGTGGCATCATCAGAACGGGGCGGCTTCACCTTGCGCGGTCATCGGCTCTCCAGCCTGTACCGCAACACCAAGGATGCCTCATCAAGGTTAACAAAGTCTGAGCGCTGCAGGTCTTCATCTTGCAAAAAATACTCAAATATGCAGCCGCCGAAGCGACAGGCCGGCTGCGTCGCGCAAGACCTGTGGCAGAACCGGTGCGATGTTCCGGCCGCAGGTTTTACGACATACGCTAATGACAACAGATTACGGAGGAACGCATGAGCGACGCATATATCTATGATACGATCCGCACGCCAAGGGGCAAAGGGCGCGCTGATGGCAGCCTGCATGAAGTGACCGCCGTGCGTTTGTCGGCTTTGGTTCTGAACCATCTGAAATCCCGCAACGATCTGGACACGCGCGCGATTGAGGATCTGATCTGGGGCAATGTCACGCAGGTGGGCGAGCAGGGGGGGTGTCTTGCGCGCACGGCAATCCTTGCATCGGATTTTGATGAACAGGTGCCGGGGCTGGCAATCAACCGTTTCTGCGCGTCCGGCATGGAGGCGGTGAATATTGCCGCCAATCAGGTGCGCGGCGGGGCGGGCATGGCCTATGTGGCTGGCGGGGTCGAGATGATGAGCCGCGTCGCCATGGGGTCGGACGGGGCGGCCGTGGCTGTGGACCCGTCTGTAGCGATGGAGCGGTATTTTGTGCCCCAAGGCATTGCGGCCGATATCATTGCCACCCAATACGGATTCAGCCGCCAGATGGCGGATGAACTGGCCGTTGAAAGCCAGAAACGGGCTGCCGCTGCGTGGGCGGACGGGCGCTTCGCGCATTCGGTCGTGCCGGTCACCGATATCAACGGGCTGACCATTCTGGACCGCGACGAATACATGCGCCCCGCCACGGATATGGCCAGCCTGTCGGCCCTGAAGCCTGCGTTCAAGGACATGGGCGAGGTGATGCCGGGCTTCGACAAGGTGGCCTTGATGAAATACCCGCATCTGGAACGCATTGAGCATATTCACCATGCGGGCAATTCATCGGGCATAGTAGACGGGGCGGCGGGTGTTTTGATCGGCAACAAGGAATTTGGCCAGAAATACGGCCTGAAACCCCGCGCGCGCATTCGTGCCACGGCCAAGATTGGCACCGATCCCACCATCATGCTGACTGGCCCGGTTCCGGTGACTGAAAAAATCCTGCGCGAGGCTGGCATGCAGATTGCCGATATCGACCTGTTTGAGGTCAACGAGGCTTTTGCCGCAGTCGTCCTGCGCTTCATGCAGGCATTTGGTGTGGGCAGCGAGCGTGTCAATGTCAACGGCGGCGCAATTGCGATGGGCCATCCGTTGGGCGCGACGGGGGCGATGATTATCGGCACGCTGCTGGATGAGTTGGAACGCACGGGCAAGGGCACGGGCCTTGCAACGCTATGTGTGGCGTCGGGCATGGGTGCGGCCACGATCATTGAACGCGTGTAAGGGGGGCAAGGAACATGACCGATTTTATCTATTCCGTAGATGCTGACGGCGTTGCGATCATCACTTGGGACATTCAGGGCAAATCCATGAATGTCTTGTCCCTTGAGGGGCTGGCCGAGTTGGAGGCACATATCGACAATGCGATTGGCGATGATGCCGTCAAGGGGGTGATCATCACCTCTGGGAAGGGGGATTTTGCGGGCGGGATGGACCTGAACGTGATTGCCAAAATGAAGGATATGGCGGGCGATCAGCCGGAAAAGGGCCTGTTTGATGGCATAATGTCCTTGCATCGGTGCCTGCGCAAGATTGAACGCGCGGGCATGGATGCCAAGACCCTGAAGGGGGGCAAGCCCATTGTGGCGGCCTTGCCGGGCACCGCGCTGGGCATTGGTCTGGAAATTCCGCTGGCGTGTCACCGTATCATTGCGGCCGATAACCCCAGGGCCAAGATCGGCCTGCCGGAAATCATGGTGGGTATTTTCCCCGGTGCAGGTGGCACCACGCGGCTGGCGCGCAAGCTGGGTGCGATGGGGGCGGCGCCCTTCTTGCTGGAAGGCAAGCTGTCGGACCCCTCGAGAGCCAAATCGGCGGGGTTGATTGATGAGGTGGTCCCCGCATCGGAATTGATGACGCGTGCGAAGGACTGGGTGCTGGGCGCAAAAGACGCCGATCTTGTCAAACCATGGGACACCAAGGGTTATAAAATGCCCGGCGGCGCGCCCTATCATCCGGCCGGGTTCATGACATTCGTGGGGGCGTCAGCCATGGTGAATGGCAAGACCCAAGGGGTGTATCCGGCGGCCAAGGCGTTGTTGTCGGCGGTGTATGAAGGGGCGCAGGTGCCATTCGATACAGCGCTGAAAATTGAAGCGCGCTGGTTTGTCCATGTGCTGATGAACCCCAGTTCAACTGCCATGATCCGGTCGCTGTTCATCAACAAGGAAGCGCTGGAAAAAGGCGCGAACCGCCCCAAGGTCGCGGATGAGAAGGTGCGCAAGCTGGGGGTTCTGGGCGCGGGCATGATGGGCGCGGGCATTGCCTATGTCGCGGCCAATGCCGGCATTGAGGTGGTGCTGATTGATGCGCAGCAGGCAGCGGCGGAGAAGGGCAAAGGCTATGCCGCAAATGTGCTGGACAAGGGCATGAAGCGCGGCAAGGTCACTGAGGGCAAGAAGGCCGACGTGCTGGGGCGCATTACACCGACCACGGATTACGCAGCGCTGACGGGCTGCGATCTGGTGATCGAGGCCGTGTTTGAAGACCCCAAAGTGAAGGCGGAAGTGACCGCCAAAGCGGAATCCGTGCTGCCAGGTGACGCGATTTTTGCCACCAACACATCGACCCTGCCGATTTCTGATCTGGCGAAGGCCAGCGCGCGGCCCGGCCAGTTCATTGGTATCCATTTCTTCAGTCCGGTCGACAAGATGCTGTTGGTCGAAATCATCAAGGGCCGTGAAACCGGTGACCGCGCTGTGGCCAAGGCGCTGGATTTCGTGCGCCAGATCCGCAAAACCCCGATCGTTGTGAATGATGCGCGGTTTTTCTATGCCAATCGCTGCATCATTCCCTACCTGAATGAAGGCATGCGCATGGTGCGCGAAGGGGTTGCGCCTGCGCTGGTGGAAAATGCGGCCAAGCTGATGGGCATGCCTTTGGGCCCGCTGCAGCTGGTCGATGAAACATCGCTTGATTTGGGGGCGAAAATTGCCAGGGCCACGCGCGCGGCCATGGGCGCTGATTATGCCGATGGCGATGTTGATGAGGTGGTGTTCTGGATGGTCGAACAGGGCCGGTTGGGGCGCAAATCCGCCGCCGGTTTCTATACCTATGACGATAAGGGCAAGCGTCAGGGTCTGTGGCAGGGGATCGCAGACAAATTCCCGCAATCGGACGATCAGCCCGATGTCATCGAAGTGCAGCACCGCCTGATGTTCGCCCAAGCACTGGAAGCAGTGCGCGCGCTGGAAGATGGCGTGCTGGAAGATATCCGCGAAGGGGATGTGGGCGCAATTCTGGGCTGGGGGTTCGCGCCATGGTCCGGCGGCCCGTTTTCTTGGTTGGACATGCTGGGCGCGGAATTCGCGGTGTCTGTGTGCGACGATCTGCAAGCGCGTTTCGGGGCGCGGTTCACCGCCCCCGATATGTTGCGCAAGATGGCAGAAGCGGGGCGCAGTTTTTATGCCAGCCGCGCGTCTGCTGCTGCGTGAGTGGAAGTGTCGGCACGCGTGTCCTGTTTCAGGGCGCGCGCCACCTTTTGCAACTGCCGCAAGCTTAGGCGCGGGGTGTCCAGCACCCCCACCGCCGCCGCCGCATGCAGCGGCGAAAAGTCGCTTTCGGCCCGCGCGCTGACAAGCGTGGCACCGGCGCAGTGAATGACCTGTTCGGACGCGAATGTAAGCATGTGGATCGTCAGGTCACCCGCTATCGGCACCCGATGAATGCCGCTATACCCTTCCAGCATCAGGGCCTGGATCAGGACAAAAGGTTCGCCGAAGTCAATTTCCGCCATGTCGGATTCAACGATGACTTCCTGACAGGGCAGTAAGGATATTTGTTTGCGGTTGCCCAGAACCCCCGCTGGCACCGCCATCGTAAAGCCTTTATGCGCGGGCAAGCTGGCCTGCGCGATTGTGACCCTATGGTTGGCTTCAACCCGTTGCATTCCGTTGTCGAATGTCAGAACCAGATCGCCGGGCAGGATGGTTTCGACACCGCGCCAGCCCGATTGCGTGCCGATCAGCGTGCCGGGCAGTAACCCGTCTTCGCGCAGGGCGACATCATACAATCCGGCGTCCTTGTGCATGGCCGCAGCGATGGCGGGCGCGCAAGCTGACAGGCTGCCGATATAAGCAGAATGGGAGGGTGTTGAATTCAGCATGTCGACTCCTCTTTGCGTCGGCCAAGGGCTGTCGTCCATCTTGGTCCATGCTCGACTAAACCATTTGTTAAGGACGAAATCTGGGAAAGAACTGGACATTTCCAAGGCGAGGATCTTTATTTTGTTATAAGCTGGCAAGGCGGGGTTGAAGGTGCCGGGCTGGCGCCTGCTGTATGGCAGGGGCACGCGGCGACAAAAACAGGGGGGCTGATGGGCTGGCTTTCGGATGAAACCGGTTTGGACCGGAACGCGGCAAATTATGTTGCGCTGACCCCGCTATCGCATTTGCGCCGCGCTGCAGACGTGTTTGCACACCATGAAGCCATGGTTTACGGCGCGATCCGCTGGACCTATGCGCAATATTGCGCGCGTGTGACGCGCCTTGCCAGCAGTCTGGCCGCGCAGGGTGTGAAACCCGGCGACGTGGTGGCGACGCTTCTGCCCAATATTCCCGCCCATGCCGAAGCGCATTTTGCAGTGCCCGCCTGTGGGGGCGTGCTGAATGCAATCAATATCCGGCTGGATGTGGACACAGTTGCCTATATCCTTGGGCATGGCGGGGCCAAGCTGATACTGGTGGATACGGCCTTTGTGGAGCTTGCCGAAGCGGCCTGCAGCACGCTTGACGCCCCGCCCGTGATTGTCGAAGTGCCTGACACACAGGCCGGTTTCACCCCCACCGGACGCCATACCAACTATGAGGCATTGGTGGATGCGGGCGATCCGCAGTTTGCGTGGATTCTGCCACAGGATGAATGGGAAAGTATTGCGCTGAACTACACTTCCGGGACGACCGGTCGCCCCAAAGGCGTGGTTTATCACCATCGCGGCGCGTATCTGTCCACGCTGGGTCAGCCCATTTCATGGCGCATGACGCTGTTTCCCCGGTATCTGACGATTGTGCCGATGTTTCATTGCAATGCATGGTGCCATCCATGGATGCTGCCCGCGCTTGGCGGGTGCATGATTTGCCTGCGCGATGTGACGGCAGCGGGCATTTATCATGCCATCAGCGCGGAACGGGCAACCCATTTCGGCGGTGCGCCAATCGTGCTGCAAACCATCATCAATGCCCGCCCCGAAGACCGCCTGCCGTTTGATCATCTGGTCGAGGTGTTTACCGCAGGTGCCCCGCCGCCTGCTGCCGTGCTGGCCGCGATTGAACCACTGGGGTTCAATGTGACGCAGGTTTACGGCCTGACCGAAACCTATGGCCCCGCGACGGAATGCCTGTGGCATGACGGGTTCGATACCCTGCAAGGCGAGGACCGCGCCGAGGTGAAGGCTAGAACAGGTGTGCTTATGCCGTTCATGGATGATATTAGCGTCATGCAGCCCGACACCTTGATGCCAGTTGCGCGTGACGGGGCGGCGCTGGGGGAAATCCTGCACCGGGGCAATGGTGTGATGAAAGGCTATTACAAGAACCCGCAAGCCACGGCAGACGCCTTTCGCGGTGGGTATTTCCATTCCGGCGACATCGCCTTCTGGCACGAGGATGGCTATATCAAGATTGCCGATCGCGCGAAGGATATCATCATTTCCGGCGGCGAAAATGTCAGTTCCGTCGAGGTGGAAGGGGTTTTGATGAAACACCCCGCTGTCGGGCTGGCCGCTGTGGTCGCCAAGCCAGATGATACATGGGGCGAAGTGCCCTGCGCCTGCATCGAACTGAAGCCCGGCGCACAGGCCAGCGAACAGGATTTGATTGCCTTTTGCCGCGCAAGATTGGCAGGGTTCAAGACCCCCAAAAAGGTGGTCTTCATGGACCTGCCGAAAACGGCAACCGGCAAAATTCAAAAAGCCGATTTGCGCGAATGGGTGCGCGCGTTGTGACACGCTGGCGTTGCGTGCGAAGTTGCGATAAGGTGCCTTCAAAACGACAAAGCAGGCAAGCGGCATGACGACCGCGCTTAAGAAATATCATAAGCTTGAAGGCATGGGCCTGTGGTCCGGCGGGGTCGAGGACCAGCGCCGCGAAGTTGTCGTGTCCTTCGGGGATGCGACGCTTGTGATCATGGACAGCCGCAGCATGCATGTGCTGTCGCATTGGTCGCTTGCAGCGATTGAACGGTTGAACCCCGGCCAGCGCCCGGCGCTGTTCAGCCCTGACGGGGAAGCCAGCGAAGTTCTGGAACTGGATGAAGACCTGTTGATTGATGCGCTGAAGGAACTGCACGCAGCCCTGGCCCCGCCGCGCAGTCTGCTGGACCGGCTGCGTCTGCCGATCATGGCGGGGCTTAGCCTTGTTGTGCTGGGGCTTGGCGCGGTGTTGTTGCCGCCCGCGCTGGTGGATCATACCGCTTCAGTTGTGCCCATGGCCAAACGGACGGAAATTGCAGATCGTGTGCTGGCGGATTTGGTGCAATCAGGGGCTGCGCAATGCCAAAGCGGGCTGGGGACAAGCGCGCTTGGGGTTTTGCAACGCCGCCTTTTTGACACGCCAGTGCGCCTTGTCATCATGCGCGGGCTGCCATTGGAAACCCCGCGCATCCAGCATTTTCCGGGACGGTTATTCGTGATGGACGCCCGATTGCTGGATCAAGCCGAGAATGTCGACGCGCTGGCCGGGGCTTTGGTGATTGCGGGGGTGCGCGCGGGGGCAGATGATCCGTTGCGCCCGTTCCTGCGCCATGCGGGTGTTATGACCACATTTCGGTTGCTGACATCCGGGGAATTGCGCCGGGGCGCGGTGCGTGGCTATGCGCTGTCGCTTTTCAATACGCCACCGGACCTGCCAGAACCGGAGGCCCTGCAAACACGACTGGACAGGCTGGGCCTGTCGCTGCGGGCATTCGCTGAAAATGCGCGCCCGCTGGACCCGGCTGCCGCGCAGATTGCCGAGAGCCTGCGCCTTGATGGCGACACGCCCCCGGACCCCGCGCGCGGCGCGTTGCTCAATGACGGGCAATGGGTCAGCCTGCTGAATATCTGTGACGGATAAGCAGGTTTAGCGCATCTCGCACAAAAGTGGGACCCGGTTTTGCGCAAAAAAACATGCGACACCATAAGGTAAGAGTGGGTCGCGTGAATGCGAATGAACGCGGGCACGCGCTAACCAGACGTTCCAGCCCGCAGCACATGCCAGGGCGTTTCAAACCAGTGTTCCTGAAGGTTTGGGCTGTCCCCGATCCGGTCAATAACGGCGAACCTGCCGGGATGTGACAGCGGCGTTAACACCCCATGCCAGATATTGCGGTGAAAATTGATGCCCTGCGCCCCGTCGGTTTCAAACGCCAGCGGGACAGCGGGGCAGCCGTTCTTATCTGGTGCGACAATGACAAGGAAGGGTTCGGCATGCATGGGGATGAAAGCCTGCGTGCCGTCAGGGTGACGTTCCATCATGTCCAGCCGGTAGGGCAGGGCGCGGGGCTGCGCGTCAAACAGCGAAATTCCCGCGCGGCCGCCCTGTCCAAAATCCAGTTTGGCACGGTCATGGAAGCGCCCGCAAAGCCCTTGATTGATCAGCTTGTCGGGCGGACCGTGTAGGTCCAGCACATCGCCAAAAGGCGCGAAGGCGGCCTGTGTCAGCGGGCTTGGGGTCAGGGTGTATGTCATGGCTGGCGGTGCGATCCGGTGATAGGGCAGGATTTGAGTATTTTTAGCAAGATGAAGCCAGCAGGGCGTTCAAGCGCAATTCGGCGATGCGTTCAACTTGCTGGCACGCCGTTGAAAATTCGGTCGTGGTGTCATTGTCGATGCGCGCCTTGAACGCTGCGAGGATGGACGCCTTGGTGTTGTCGCGCACTGCGATGATGAAGGGGAAGCCGTGTTTTTGCACATAGGCAGTGTTGAGGTTCTGGAATGTGCTGCGCTCATCATCGGTCAGGGCATCGAGCCCGGCGCTGGCCTGTTCTTGGGTTGAGGCATGCGTCAGGCGTTTTGCGGCGGCCAGTTTTCCGGCAAGGTCGGGATGGGCGCGCAGGACCGTCAGGCGTTCATCCATGCTGGCCGCGCGGAAGGCGCGCGCCAAAGCATTGGCAAGGCCGGTTGCGGTATCATGGGCAGGCCCCAGTTCCAGCCCGTAGGCGCGTTCCGCCACCCAAGGGGAATGTTCATAAACCCCGCCGAAGCGGTCTATGAAGCTGGCGCGGTCCATCTGGCTGGGCCGGGTGCCGCGCTGGTGGGGATGTGCGGTGGCCCAGTGCTGTGCGATGTCCATGCGACGCGCGAACCACACGCCCGGATGCGATTGCACATGATCTAGAAAGCGCATCAGGCCCGCAATCTTGCCTGGGCGCCCGATCAGGCGGCAATGCAGCCCGATGGACAGCATTTTTGGCGCGCCTGCTTCCCCTTCGGCATAAAGCACGTCAAAGGCGTCCTTGAGGTAGGTTTCAAAATCAGCGCCCGTCACCCAGCCCGGCGCGGTGGCAAAGCGCATGTCATTGGCTTCCAGCGTATAGGGCAGGATAAGCTGGTCGCGGTCGCCGAATTCCATCCAATGGGGCAGGTCATCATCATAGGTGTCCGAAATCCAGTCAAACTGGCCCGTTTCCGCAGCCAGCCGCACTGTGTTGACCGAACAGCGTCCCGTATACCAGCCGCGCGGGGGGGTGCCCACAGTTTCCGTGTGCAGGCGAATGGCGTCCTGGATGGCGGTGCGTTCGTGATCCTCACTCATGTCGCGGTGTTCGACCCATTTCAGGCCGTGGCTGGCGATTTCCCAATCCGCCGCTTTCATGGCGGCCAGTTGTTCGGGGTTGCGCGCAAGGGCGGTTGCCACGCCGTAGATGGTGACCGGCAGCCCCCGCGCCGTGAAAAGGCGGTGCAGGCGCCAGAATCCCGCCCGCGCGCCATAGTCATAGATGGATTCCATATTCCAGTGCCGTTGTCCGGGCCATGGGGCCGCGCCGGGAATGTCGGACAGGAACCCTTCTGATGCCGCGTCGCCATGCAGCAGGCAGTTTTCGCCGCCTTCCTCATAATTCAGCACCAGTGAGATGGCGATTTTCGCGCCCCCTGGCCAAGCTGCATTTGGGGGTGTTGCGCCATATCCGGTCAGGTTGCGGGGGTAGCGTTGCAAGGGGGCCTCCGGGGTTTGGTGGAATGATGCAGTGGTAAAGCAGAATGCGCACTTCCGCTTTCAGTCAATTTTTGAAAGACCTGAAAGCGGCGCTCAAGGCAAGGGGCTGGCGTGCGCTGGCGTATCTGGTCTAGGTTATTGCATAGATTTGCACAAAACGGAGACATGCAATGTCCGGTTTTCTGACCACCCATGTTCTGGATACCGCCCGCGGATTGCCTGCGCAGGGGGTGCAGATCACGCTGTACAGGCTGACAGGGGGCGCGCGAGAGGAAATTGCGCGGCTGGTCACCAATGATGACGGGCGCACTGACAGCCCGATTCTGCCGCAGGCGGAGTTTGCCACGGGCCAGTATGAGCTGGTTTTCGCCGCAGGCGATTACTTGCGCGCAACCGGACAGGCGGGGGCCGCGCCGCTGTTTCTGGATGACATTCCTGTGCGGTTTGGCATCAATGATGCGGACAGTCACTACCATGTTCCGCTGTTGCTGTCGCCATACGGGTTTTCGACCTATCGCGGAAGTTAGGTGCCTGAATTTCGTTAGAATTATTGGTTAATTCATGACCCGATGCGGTGACACCGGGGGGGGGGGCAAGTCTTTGACCGGCTCACGCCACGGTCATGGCCGCAAGTTCAGCCCTGATCCTGTCGGCAATGAAATCGGTGAACAAGGACACTTTCAGGTCGCGCAACCGCTTGTGGGGGGTCAGCGCCGCAAGGGTCACTGGCAGGGGCGGGGTTGCTGCGGCCACGGGCACCAGCGCGCCGCTGCGCAGGTGGTCTGCAACCTCGAAGATTGGCTTGAGGACAATGCCGTGCCCGTCCAGCGCCCAGCCCGTCAGAACATCGCCATCATCGGATTCAAACGGCCCGCCAATCTTGAAACGCTGCGGGCCAGTGGCGGTTTGCAGGGTCCATTGAAATTCGCGCGCGCCCGGAAAGCGCAGGTTCAGGCAATCATGTGACTGCGCCACCAGGGCTGCGCCGTCCTGTGGCATGCCGCGGCGGTCAATATAGGCAGGTGCTGCGCATAAAATGCGCGGGCATTCCGCGATGAAGCGCATTTTCAGCGCGGAATCCTCTAATGGTCCCAGATGAAACAGCAGATCCAGCCCCTCGGCTGTTACATCAATGCTGCGGTCCGACAAGCGCAGGCGCAATTCGATTTCGGGGTTGTCCTGCTTGAAGGCAGGCACATGTGGCGCAATCAACCGCCTGCCAATGCCAAGCGGGGCGGCCACGAACAATGTTCCGCGCGGTTGGGCTGTGGCATGGGTCAATATGGCCTCTGCCTCGGTGATGGCATCAAGGATTTTCAGCGCGCCCTCATAGAACAACCTGCCGTTCGATGTGGGGTTCAGCGACCGCGTGGTGCGGTTGAACAGCCGCACGCCAAGGTGTTTTTCCAATTCCCCCACCCGCGCTGACGCCACCGCAGGCGAGGTGCGCTGATCGCGCGCCGCCGCCGACATGCTGCCTAATTCATAGACGCGCACAAACATCTTGATGTTGTTGATATAGGCCATGGGTATTTTCAGGCTGCATTTGAAAGTGTTCGGGGTTTTAGTGGATTAACAGAAAGCCATGCGCCGGTATAGCCTGCGCACAACACATAACCGGAGGGCACCTTATGCTGGAACTGGCTGTCATTGGCGCATGGGCAGAATTCGCCGTGCGCTGGCTGCATGTGATCACGGCAATCGCCTGGGTCGGGTCCAGTTTCTATTTCATCGCGCTGGATCTGGGTTTGCGCAAATCACCCGACCTGCCCGAAGGGGCCTATGGTGAAGAATGGCAGGTCCATGGGGGCGGGTTCTATCACGTCCAGAAATATCTGGTCGCGCCCGCGCGCTTGCCCGAACACCTGATCTGGTTCAAATGGGAAAGCTATTTTACATGGCTTTCGGGGTTCGCGCTGCTGGTTCTGGTTTATTATGTCGGCGCGGAATTCTACCTGATTGACGCCAACACGCTGGATCTGGCGGTCTGGCAGGCCGTAGCCATTTCGGTGGCGTCGTTGGGCTTGGGGTGGCTGGTTTATGACCTTCTGTGCAAATCCCGCTTGGGTGATGATAACAACCGGCTGATGGTGGTGTTGTTCGTGCTGCTGGTCATCATGGCATGGGGGTATACGCAGGTATTCACCGGGCGCGCGGCCTTGCTGCATTTGGGGGCATTCACCGCCACGATCATGAGTGCGAATGTCTTCATGATTATCATTCCAAACCAGAAAATCGTTGTCGCCGATCTGCGTGCAGGCCGCATCCCGGATGCAAAATATGGCCGCATTGCCAAGCAGCGCTCCACCCATAACAATTACCTGACATTGCCGGTCATTTTCCTGATGCTGTCAAACCACTATCCGCTGGCTTTCGCATCCGAGTATAATTGGCTGATTGCCGGGCTGGTCTTTCTGATGGGGGTCACGATCCGGCATTTCTTCAACACCATGCATATGGGCGGCGGCTATAAATGGTGGACATGGGCTGCAACGACCGCGTTGTTCATCGCCATCATCTGGCTTTCGACGCTTGGCCAGCCCCGCGATTATGAAGATGCACTTGCCAGCCTGACCCCCACCGCCGCACGTTTTGCCCAAGACCCGCAGTTTGAGGATGTCTATTGGACCGTGGTCGGGCATTGCTCCATGTGCCACGCGCAAGACCCTGTCTGGCCGGGCCTGCATTGGGCACCCAAGGGCGTGGTTCTGGAGACCGAAGCCCAGATTGCCCGCGCGGCCCAGCTGATCTACCTGCAATCCGGCATCAGCCACGCCATGCCGCCGGGAAATACAGTGCTCATGGACACAACTTCGCGCGCGCAGATTGCGGACTGGTATCAGCGCGTCAGCGGATCCTAGAGTATCCGTCTTGATCCGCCGCACTCCGTTCAGGCCTCAGGCGAAGGCGATGACTGGTCACATTCTAGAGTGGGTCGCGTTCATTCGCATTTGCGCGACCCACTCTAACCTTATGGTGTCGCAGGTTTTTTTGCGTGTCATGCTCTATGCCGCCTGAAACAGCGCCAGCGGGAAAAGAGGGCGGCTACATCCCCTCGCCAAAGCGGTCCATGACCAACGCACTTAGCGCATCCGCAAGGTCTTGCGCCTGTGCGCCGCTGGTGCGCACCAGAATGGAAGTCCCGCGTGACGCCGCCAGCATCAGCAGCCCCATAATTGAATCACCGGGCACATTCATTCCATCCTTGCTGACTTCGGCTGTGGCGTCATGACGTTCCACCACCTCAACAAACTTGGCAGAGGCCCGCGCGTGCAGCCCCTTTTCGTTTATGATCTCCAAAACGATTTCAACCATGGCCAATCAAATCCTTCATCCGGCTTCGGGGGCGGCGTCAAATGCCCTGCCCCTGCCCCCCAACCTCGAGTGAGTTAATATATTTTCTGCCGGCATCCAGCGCCGCAGTGGTCGCGTCCTGCATGGACAGGTCACGCGATTTGGCCAGCTTGATCAGCATCGGCAAATTCGCACCATACAGAATACGCCGATTGGGCGATGCGCATGCAGGCAAAGACAGGTTCGACGGGGACCCCCCGAACATGTCGGTCACCACAATCACGCCTTGGCCCGTGTCAACCGCGGCCGCTGCATTCAGGATTTCCAGCTTCTTGGCCTCACGATCATGATCATATTCGATCGCAATTGCCCGAATGCCGTTTTGTTTGCCGATCACATGTTCAATCGCGGCGAGGTATTCGCGCGCAAGCCCACCATGTGCGACGATCACGATTCCGATCACGCCCGAACCTTACTCATCTTTGCCAGTTTCCAGCGTCGTTGCCGAAACACGTTCCAATTCCCTATGACGTATAGACACCCGCCACTTAGTCTGCGCAAGGGCTTGTGCCAGTTTTTCTGCAGTTGCAACCGATCTGTGCCGCCCGCCAGTACAGCCAAAGGCGATTGTCAGGTGCGACTTCCCTTCCTGCGCGAATTCCGGCAGCAAAGTTTCAACCATATCGTGAACACGGTCAAAAAACGGGGTAAAACGCGCATCACTCTCGACAAACTGGGCAATCCGCGCATCCCGGCCGTCAAAGGCGCGAAGTTTGGGGTCCCAATGGGGGTTGTTCAGAAAACGGCAGTCAAACACCATATCGACCGCAGATGGCACCCCCCGCTTGAAGGAAAAGGACTGCACCTGAACATGCATGCCCCGCTGCCCGTCCTGACCGAACACATCATGCAGATGGCCGCGCAAATCATGGGGCGTCATGGGGTTTGTATCAATAAGCACATCAGCACGTTGGCGCAACGGTTCCAGCAGGCGCAATTCCAGCGCAATTCCTTCGCTTGCTGGGGTTTCGGGGCGCAGTGGGTGGCGCCGGCGCGTCTCCGAAAACCGCCTGCCAAGCGTTTCAGCCGAGCAATCCAGATACACAAGTTCAAATTCAAGGTCGGGAATTCCCGCCAGCATCTCAACCAGCGCCAGAACCGCGTTGACCGAAAAATCACGGTTGCGTGTGTCAATCCCCAAGGCCAGCGGGCATCGAAGCGGTGTTTTCACCAATCGCGGCACCAAAGATGAGGGCATGTTGTCAATCGCTTCAAACCCGACATCTTCCAACGCTTTCAATGCTGTGCTGCGCCCTGATCCCGCTGGCCCGGTAATCAGGATCAGGCGTTCGGTTTCCGATGCGTGGCGTGACATGTCCAAAACGTTCCCAGGTGGCCAGGTCATGGCCGCGCCCCCTCATCAAGCCACGACTGGGACAGCACATATTGCCGTAACGCGGCGGCAAAAGCCTTGCTCTCGACCTTGTGTAGAGTGGGCACATCAACGCCCAGCATTGTCGTAACCCGCCGCGGCGGCATGCGCGTTTCCTCGGTCACGTCCATATCGACCAGCACCGACACCCGCACACAGTGCAACGGCGTCGCCGCAATCAGCCCGATCCCGCGCATTTCAACCAGCCCCCGAATGGGCGCGGGACATTGTGCAAACAGGTTTTCGCCCGCGCGCAGAATGCGGGTTTGGTCATCCGCAACAAGCCGCGCCCCCAGCGCCATAAGTTCCAGCGCCAGTTCCGACTTGCCGGACCCTGACCGCCCTTTTGCGACAATCGCGTGCCAGCCCCCGGGTGTTTCCAGAGCGACAGCGCTGGCATGCAGCAGGGTTTCCGCGCCCCCGCTCACACTGGCAGGCCGACGACAAAACGCGCCCCCAAGGGTGCACTGCCCAGCGGCGCATCAGGCAGGCGGATATTCTCGGCCCAGATCACACCTTGATGCGCTTCAACGATCTGTTTGGATATCGCCAGCCCAAGGCCCGAATGATTACCAAACTGCTTGACCGGTCGTTCCGAATAGAACCGTTTGAACACCTTTTGAAGGGCATTGTCGGGAATACCGGGGCCCGTATCCTCGACCACGATCAGCACGCGTTCATTGCGCTTGCGTGCCCATATGCGCACCGCGTCCCCGTCTTCGCAAAACGAAATCGCATTGGTGATCAGGTTGACAAACACTTGCGCCAGCCGCCCTTCCAGTCCGGTTACGATAATCGGGTCCTGTGGCAACAGCTTGATGAATTCCACACCTTTGGCCTGCGCTTCCTGACTAAGATGTTCGCACAGATTATTGAGCAGATTGATCAGGTCAAATTCTTCTTCTTCTTCCTTGACAAGTTCTGCGTCCAGCCGCGACGCATTGGACGTGTCTGAAACCAGCCGGTCCAGCCTGCGCACATCATGTTCAATCACATCCAGCAGACGTTGAATCTGATCTTCGCGTTTGGCCATGCGCAATGACCCGACCGCGGACCGCAAGGATGCAAGCGGGTTCTTGATTTCATGCGCGACATCTGCAGCGAACTGCTCATTGGCCTCAACCCGGTCATAAAGGGCGCTGACCATACCGCGCATGGCGCGCGACAGATCACCAATTTCATCAGGCCGACCCGTCAGGTCGGGGATGCGCACGCGCCCCGCGTGGGTGCGCCGACCGTCACGCCGCTTCCCCAGTTCCGCAGCCATTGCCAAATCGGCCAAGGGGTTCGCAATTGTGGAAGCCAGAACGAAACTCAACCCGATGGAGACCAGAAGCGCAATCAGGAAAAACTGCAACACTTGTTCGCGGTCATGACGCATGAGTGAGGCGGTGTCGCGCGCATCCCGGCGCAAAATGACCGCACCGCCAAACACGTCATTGGCAAGCACTGGTGCACTGGCGGCAATCCACATGTCGTCATTTGGGCCGCGATGGGTGTAGCTGTCACGCTCACCTTGTTGATTTCGTGCAAAAAGGTCCTGCGCAATATCGTTGAATTCCGGGGCGGCCTGTGCCATCAGTTTTGCGCCGGTCACATAGGTCATGGCCGACCAGATCCCCGTCAACGAATCGCTGATGAAGGTGGCTTTTTCCGCCAACACATCATCGTCAGGGCGCTGGGAGCCATTGAGCTGCGCCGCGATGGTGCCGTCTTGCGCCACAAGGACAATTGCGAAGCGTTCATCCAGCGTCAGACGGCGGGCTAGAACATCTTTCGACGCCTCAATCCCGCCTGCCGCCGCGACAATATCGGCCACAATCTGGGCAGTCTGGCGCAAGGTCTGTTCCTGCTGGCGCAGCAAACTGTCGCGGAACGGGTTGGTAAACAGAACGCTGACCACAAGGATAACAAGCGCCACAAGGTTAAACAGAACGATCTTGCGCGCCAGCGGCGAACTGGAAATGCTTAGAAACCCGCGCTTGGCACGGGTTGCACGCACTTCGGACTCGACCGCATCGCCCGGACCAACCCAGTCGTCACCAAGAACAACGTCGGTTCTGGACGCTGTGACTTCTGTTTTCACGCTCGCACCTACTGCCACCCCAAGGGGCCACCCCTGCATTCTCAGGCTTCGTTATACTTGTACCCAATCCCATAAAGCGTTTCTATGGACGAGAATTCTTCGTCAACACTGCGCATTTTCTTGCGCAATCGCTTGATATGGCTGTCAATCGTTCTGTCGTCCACATAGACCTGATCATCATAGGCCACATCCATCAACTGATCGCGCGATTTCACGACACCGGGGCGCTGCGCCAGCGCCTGAAGCAGCAAAAACTCCGTGACTGTCAGCGTCACATCCTTGTCTTTCCATTTGACCGAATGGCGCAGCGGGTCCATTTCAAGGTTGCCGCGCACAATGGTTTTTGCTTCCTCGCCGTTTTCCTCGCCGCTTTCGATGGCCTGTTTGCGCCGCAGCAAGGCCCGGATACGTTCGACCAGCAGACGCTGGGAAAACGGCTTCTTGACGTAATCATCCGCCCCCATGCGCAGCCCCAGAACCTCATCAATCTCATCATCTTTGGACGTCAGAAAGATGATGGGCATCTGGGTTTTCTGGCGCAACCGCTGCAACAGCTCCATCCCGTCCATGCGCGGCATTTTCATATCAAGAACTGCCATATCGGGCAGTTTGCGATTGAACGCCTCTAATGCGGACTGGCCGTCATTATATGTTTCAACCTCAAAGCCCTCTGCTTCCAGACAAATAGAAACAGAAGTCAGAATGTTACGGTCATCATCGACAAGTGCAATCCTTGACATATTGCCTGTCCTTTTCACTGCTGGAGTAGTTGGCGTGACTGCCTTATTTTTGCCACATATTCACCCAAGTGCAGGGGATACGCAATAAAATACTTGTCAGGCGCAACTGGCAAGGTCGGGATTCGCTGCGGATCGTGCGAATCCGCAACACATTTATCCGCGACGGGTCTTAATATTGCGCTAACGCGCATTTGGTTGCGCTAACTGCACCGAACACGCCTATCAATCGCTGCAGTGCCAGTGTTATAGCGAATGACATCGGGGGCGCTGCACACTTACCCCCCATCATCGCATGTCGGCCATGGCCGGCCTTGACCCAGATTGTTATCGCGCCAGACGGAGCAGGCATAATGACAAAACCCCGCGTCAACCCAAACAAACGCTTGGAAGATCAAGGCATTACCGGCGCGTCGGCAGTGTATTACAACTTACTGGAACCAGCACTTGTCCAGGCCGCCCTCACCCGCGGCGAGGGGCATCTGGGGCTTGGTGGCGCTTTGCTGGCCTCGACCGGCACACATACGGGCCGGTCCCCCAAGGACAAGTTCGTCGTGCGCACCCCCTCGGTGGAAAACACCATCTGGTGGGAAAACAACGCCCCCATGGCCCCCGATGCATTCGACCGGCTGTATGAAGACATGCTGGACCATGTCAAAGGGCGGGAATTGTTCGTGCAAGACCTGTATGGCGGGGCGGACCCTGCACATCGGCTTGATGTGCGCGTGGTCACCGAACTTGCATGGCACGGGCTTTTCATTCGCCATATGCTGCGCCGCCCCGAGGGGGAGGAGCTGGAAAGCTTCGTGCCCGAATTCACCATCCTTAACTGCCCCAGCTTCAAGGCCGATCCCGCGCGCCATGGCTGCCGGTCGGAAACCGTCATCGCGCTGAATTTCGACCGCAAGCTGATCTTGATCGCCAACACCGCTTACGCTGGCGAGAACAAGAAATCCGTCTTCACGCTTCTGAATTACCTGCTGCCTGAAAAGGGCATCATGCCGATGCATTGTTCGGCAAATCACGGCATCGACAACCCTGAGGATACTGCTGTCTTTTTCGGGCTGTCAGGCACTGGCAAAACCACGCTTTCCGCTGATCCTGCGCGCATCCTGATCGGGGATGACGAACATGGATGGTCCGATACTGGCATCTTCAATTTTGAAGGGGGCTGCTATGCCAAGACCATCAATCTGGACCCCGAGGCAGAGCCGGAGATTTACGCCACCACGCACCGCTTCGCCAGTGTTGTGGAAAATATGGTGTTCGACCCCGACACGCTGGAACTGGATTTCACCGATGACAGCCTGACGGCAAACACGCGTGTTGCCTATCCGCTGGACGCCATTTCGAATGCGTCCGACACCTCGCTGGGTGGGGTGCCAAAAAACATCATCATGCTGACCTGCGATGCGTTTGGGGTATTGCCACCCATTGCGCGACTGACGCCAGCACAGGCAATGTATCACTTCCTGTCGGGTTTCACGTCCAAAGTGGCCGGAACCGAACAGGGTGTGACAGAACCGCAGCCCACATTCTCGACATGTTTCGGGGCCCCCTTCATGCCGCGCCGCCCCGAGGTTTACGGGAAATTGCTGCAGGAAAAGATTGCCAAATTCGGGGCGGAATGCTGGCTGGTGAATACGGGCTGGACCGGCGGTGCCTATGGCAGCGGATCACGCATGCCCATTAAGGCCACCCGCGCGCTTCTGAGTGCGGCCCTTGACGGTTCGCTTGCAAATGCGGAATTCCGTCGTGACCCCAATTTCGGCTTCGATGTGCCTGTTTCGGTTCCCGGCGTGGCTGATGTTCTGCTGGACCCGCGCAGAACATGGGAAGACCCGGCTGCCTATGACGCGCAGGCCGCCAAACTGGTGGCAATGTTTGCTGAAAACTTCGCGCAATATGTGCCCTTCATTGATGAAGAAGTGAAACAGGCCGCGATTGGCTGAAACTGCGCTGCATGATATGACCCACAGGAAAAAGCCCCGCCGAGGTTTCGGCGGGGCTTTTGCTGTTTTACAGGAAAGGGGGCGTTGCCCCCAGTCGTCTGCGACGACTTCCCCCAGAGTATTTGCGGCAAGATGAAGCTGGCAGCTGTGCGGGCGCGGCAGCCGGTCTGGGGCGGGGGTTAGAGCGTGTTGCGCAGAAGTGGAAACCGGTTTTGTGCAAAGAAGACATTTGGTAACAGAAGGTTAGAGCGTCTCTCGTGAATGCGGATGAACGCGAGACACGCTAATACGCAAAAAAGCCAGGCTTCAGGGGAAGCCCGGCTTTTGAATTGTTGCGGTGCTCGTGATTATTCGACTGTTTCCTGCGCGGGGATCTGGTCGAAGCGCGGTTCGCGCGGCGGCCTGCCAACAACATCGCGCAGGTCATCCAGCTCGATGAAGTTGTCAGCCTGACGGCGCAGTTCATCTGCGATCATCGGGGGCTGGCTGCGGATCGTGGAGACAACTGAAACCCGCACGCCCTGACGTTGCAGGCTTTCGACCAGTGGCCGGAAATCCCCATCGCCGGAAAAAAGCACCGCATGGTCAAGGCGCGGGGCAAGTTCCATGGCATCCACGGCCAGTTCGATGTCCATATTCCCCTTCACCTTGCGGCGGCCCATGGAATCCGTGTATTCCTTGGCTGCTTTTGTGACCATGCTGTAGCCGTTGTAATGCAGCCAGTCCACCAGCGGGCGGATGGGCGAATATTCATCATTTTCCAGCAGCGCGGTATAGTAGAACGCCCGAAGCAGTTTGCCGCGGCGCATGAATTCCTGACGCAGAAGCTTGTAATCAATGTCAAAGCCCAGGGCCTTGCCGGCCGCGTACAGGTTTGACCCGTCTATAAAAAGCGCTAAACGCTCATCTTTGTAAAACATGGTTTTACCTTTGTGTTTTTAACCTGTCACACCGCAACTATGTCGAATAGGCATGATGGCTGTGTCAAATATCCTGATCCTGGAAGGACCGTTCATACATGTTAGATAGCTTAATTGGGTCCAAGTGCAATCCGATCCTGATTGCACTTGGGTCAAACCTGGCGGGGCATTCGGATAGTCCAATTGTCCAATTGGATAAGGCCATTCGGGAAATCGCAAGAAAATCAGTTACTATCATGGAACGAAGCCCATATTACCGGACACCCTGTTTTCCGGCGGGGGCTGGACCGGATTTTGTGAATGCCGCGATCGTGTGTGAATGTGATCTGGCCCCGCGGGCATTGCTTGATGTGCTGCACGGGATAGAACAGGCGGCGGGGCGCGAACGCACCGGGCGCTGGAGCGCGCGCGTGCTGGACCTTGATTTGCTGGCCATGGGCGGGGCAATCCTGCCTGATGTCGGGACATTCCGGTATTGGTCGGAACTGGCGCCTGCACAACAGATGCAGCAAACGCCCCCAGAATTGATTCTGCCACATCCGCGTTTGCAGGATCGCGCGTTTGTGTTGCAGCCGCTGCTGGACATCGCCCCCGACTGGGTGCACCCCGACACTGGCCTTAGTGTGCGCGACATGCATGCCGCACTTGATCGCAGGGAATTGGCGCAGATTGTTCGGGTTTCGGGCTAGAATGCAAGGAATTGTGACAAGCAGGCGCTTGCGCTGGGACGATTCGCGCAGTATGCAGCAGGCTCTGGCCCACATCTGTTCTGAATTGGAGTCTGCTTATGGCCCGCGTAACCGTAGAAGATTGCGTTGACAAGGTTCCCAACCGCTTCGAACTGGTCGCTCTTGCCGCGCACCGTGCGCGTGAAATCGCAGCGGGCGCTCCGATTACGGTAGATCGTGACAACGACAAAAACCCCGTTGTTTCCTTGCGTGAAATCGCGGATGAAACCCAATCTGCGGATGAATTGCGCGAACGGCTGATCGAAAGCTTGCAAACCCAGATCGAAGTTGACTTGCCAGAGGATGACAACATGGCCCTGTTGATGGGCCGTGCGGAACATGACAAGCCCGAAGAAGACAGCATGAGCGAAGAACAAATGCTGCGTGCGCTTATGGAAGCACAAGGGCAGGCAGGCTGACACAATGCAGTCAGTGGATTGACACCTGCGGCGGTGGTTCAATCATGTATACTGATCTCTCGGGGAAGGTTCTGGGCGCGTGATCACATTCGCGGATCTGATCGCTTTGGTGCGCAATTACAACCCGAAGACGGATGAAGACCTGATGCGCCGCGCCTGGGACTATGGCGAGGCCATGCATGAAGGGCAGTTTCGCCATTCTGGCGAACCTTACTTCACACATCCCGTGGCTGTGGCCGCCTTGCTGACTGAAATGCGGCTGGATGATGCGACCATCATCACCGCACTGTTGCATGACACGATTGAAGACACCAAATCCACCTATTCCGAGGTGGCGCAGAAATTTGGTGATGAAATCGCGGAATTGGTTGATGGTGTGACCAAGCTGACCAATCTGCAGATTTCATCATCCGAAGCCAAGCAGGCCGAAAATATCCGCAAGCTGTTGATTGCCATGTCGCGGGATTTGCGCGTCATTTTGGTGAAGCTTGCAGACCGGTTGCACAATATGCGCACCATCAGGTCGATGAAACCGGCCAAACAGGCGCAAAAAGCCCGCGAAACCATGGATATCTACGCGCCCTTGGCGGGGCGTATGGGCATGCAATGGATGCGCGAGGAACTGGAGGATCTGGCCTTTCGCGTGCTGAACCCCGAGGCGCGCAATTCCATTCTGCGCCGCTTCATATCCTTGCAGCGCGAGGCCGGGGATGTGTTGCACCGCATCAGCGGTGATATTCGCACCGAACTGGAACGCGCCGGTATTGATGCGGTTGTGTTCGGGCGCGCGAAGAAGCCGTATTCCATCTGGCGCAAAATGCAGGAAAAGGAACTGGCCTTTTCGCGGCTGTCGGATATTTACGGCTTTCGGATCATCACCAACTCGGTCGAGGAATGCTATACTGTTCTGGGCCTGATGCACGGGCGCTGGCGTGCTGTGCCCGGCCGCTTTAAGGATTATATCAGTCAACCCAAATCCAACGGCTACAGGTCCATCCATACCACTGTTTCGGGCCGCGATGGCAAGCGCGTGGAAATCCAGATCCGCACGCGCGAAATGCATGAAGTGGCCGAAGCGGGCGTAGCTGCACATTGGGCGTATCGCGATGGCCAGCGCAGTGTGAACCCGTTTGCCGTGGATCCTGCAAAATGGATTGCCACCCTGACCGAAGGGCTTGAATCCGAAGAAGATCACGATGCGTTTCTGGAACATGTGAAGCTGGAGATGTATTCCGATCAGGCGTTTTGCTTTACGCCAAAAGGGGACGTTATCCAGTTGCCACGCGGGGCCACCCCGCTGGATTTTGCCTATGCAATTCACACGCGCATCGGCAACAGCTGCGTTTCCGCCAAGGTGGACGGGCTGCGCGTCCCCTTGTGGACACGGTTGCGCAATGGCCAGTCGGTTGAAATTATCACCGCCGAAGGGCAGCGCCCGCAGGCAAGCTGGATAGATATTGTGGCCACAGGCCGCGCCAAAGCTGCAATCCGGCGGTCCTTGCGCGATGAAGACAGGGCGCGCTTCATGCGGCTGGGAACCGAATTGCTGCGCGCCGCATTTGAAAATGCGGGCCGCGACATGAGCAACAAGGCCCTTGCGACCGCATCCAAAATCATGGGCATACCCGACGCCGCCGAATTGCGCGCGCGTGTCGGGTCGGCGGAAATAAGCGCGCGTCGGGTTGTCAGCGTGCTGTATCCTGACGGGCTTGCGCAGACGCCACAGGTTGATGTCACGCGCCCCGTTCTTGGGCTGAACGCGGACCAGTCTTTCCGGCGCGCGGCCTGTTGCCAGCCCTTGCCGGGTGAACGCATTGTGGGAATAACCTATCGCGGCAAGGGGGTCGTGGCCCATGCTATGGATTGTGATGCGCTTGCCGAATTCGAGGATCAACCCGATCGCTGGATAGATTTGCGCTGGCAGGATGGAACGCATCCTGCGGTGTATTCTGTTACGTTGGATTTGACGATTTCCAATGATGCGGGTGTTTTAGGGCGCGTATGCAGCTTGATCGGAGAGCATAAGGCGAATATCTCGGATTTGCGTTTCGTGGATCGCAAGCCGGATTTCTACCGGCTTCTGGTAGAAGCAGAAATGCGGGGTGTGTCGCATCTGCATGAAGTGATGACCGCGCTTGAAGCTGAAACCTCTGTTGCGCGTATCATTCGCACGCGCGACCCGTCGCTGCGCCCGTGACTGGCCCTGAGGGGCCAGGTTTAATGAAAGTTTGCCGCCCGTGGTGTTCAAAAGACGCAACCCAAGAAATCTTCGCCAGAATGTGGTGAATTTCTTCATTCCCGGCGGGGGGTGGGGCCGGTCGGCAAGTTATGTCATGCACAGGTTGCGCAGGTTGCCAGACAGCCCTAAACGGATTGCACGGGGCATTGCCGCCGGGGTTGCAGTAAGTTGTACACCGCTTTTTGGCATGCATTTTGTGGCCGCTGCCCTGCTGGCCTGGGCCTTGCGCGGGAATGTTCTGGCATCGCTTCTTGCAACGTTTTTCGGGAACCCGTTCACCTTTCCGGTTATTGCCGTGTCGGCGCTGGAACTGGGCAGTTTCATTCTGGGCATTGAAAACACCCTGAAAGGCAAGCATGCGATCCGCGCATTCGGTGCTGTCTGGCAGGAACTGTGGCGCAACAGCATTTCTGTTTTCACGTCCGAACCTGTCAGTTGGCAGAACATGGCGCATTTTGGCTGGGATGTGTTTGTGCCCTATATGCTGGGCGGAACGCTGATCGGGGTGGTGTGCGGTGTCCCGGCCTATTTTCTGTCCCTTCCCCTGATCAGGGCCTACCGGAACCGCAGAATGAAGAAGATACAGGAACGTTTTGAACAGGCCCGCAAAAATGACAAGAACCAGTGAACTGCCCGCTGGGTCATTGAGTTTGGCTGCCTGGCCGCTATTGTGTGTCACAGTTGGACGTGGGTTACAGCAAGTGTGGGAACCAGCATGAGTAAGCGAACAGACAGGCCTTTGCGCCTTGGGGTGAATATTGACCATGTGGCGACGTTGCGCAATGCCCGCGGCGGGCGCGACCCGGACCCGGCGCGCGCGGCCAAACTGGCGCAGCAGGCGGGTGCAGACGGGATCACGCTGCATTTGCGCGAAGATCGCCGCCATATCATGGATGCGGATTTGCCTGCCGTTATGGCAGCGGTGACGCTACCGATTAACCTTGAAATGGCAGCGACCGATGAAATGCAGGCCATCGCGCTGAAATACAAACCCCATGCCGTGTGTATTGTGCCCGAACGCCGCGAAGAACGCACCACCGAAGGCGGGCTGGACGTGATTGCGGATGCGCAGCGCTTAACGGACTATATTGCGCCGCTGCGGGCGGCGGGCAGTCGCGTGTCGTTGTTCATTGCCCCCGATGAGGCGCAGGTCGAAGCGGCCGCGCGCGTGGGCGCGCAGGTCGTCGAATTGCATGTGGGCGCGTATTGTGATTTTTGCACTGACGGGCGCGACGCGGAATGTGACCGCGAATTACGCCGCCTGTTTTCCGCCGCAGCCCGCGCCGAGGAGCTGGGGCTGGAGGTGCATGCGGGGCATGGGCTGAATTTCAGCAATGTCGGACCGATTGCGGCAATCCCGGAGGTTGTGGAGTTGAATATTGGGCATTTCCTGATTGGCGAAGCGGTTTTTATAGGGCTGGATGCCGCCTTGCGGGAAATGCGCCGCCAGATGGCGCTTGCACGGATGTAGCGGCGTCATGATTCTGGGTGTGGGAACTGATCTGGCCAATATCGACCGCATTGCGCGAACCTTGGCGCGGTTTGGGGATCGTTTTCGCAACCGGGTTTTTACGCAAGAGGAACTTGCCCGCGCAAAACGGCGCGGTGATGATGTTGCGACCTATGCCAAACGCTGGGCCGCGAAAGAGGCCTGTTCCAAAGCGCTTGGCACGGGCCTTGCGATGGGCATTTCCTGGCGGGATATGTGGGTGAGCAATCTTGCCGGTGGCCAGCCGGTGATGCATGTGTCCGGTTGGGCGGCAGCGCGGCTGGCGCAGATGACCCCGGACGGATATGAAGCGGTCATCCATGTCAGCCTGACTGATGATCACCCTTGGGCGCAGGCCTTTGTGGTGATTGAAGCACGCCGCCCAGACGGAACGGGTGCTTGATATTTGACCGGTGATCCTGCATAGACACGGTGAAATTTATCTTGTTAAGAATATTCGGGTGCCGGTCCCGGCCCCGATGCGGGCAGTGGCAAAATGACAGTATCGAAATTCGACCCCCACAGACGCCCGACATTTGCGGAACAATTCGCACCCAAATTGTTGACAGTGCTGCGCGAAGGGTATGGGCCAAAGCAGTTGCGCGCCGATGCAATTGCCGGGCTGACAGTGGCGATTGTTGCCTTGCCCTTGTCGATGGCAATTGCCATCGCATCAGGGGCCACGCCTGCGCAGGGGTTGTATACGGCCATCGTGGGCGGGTTCATCGTATCGTTGCTGGGCGGGTCGCGCTTCCAGATCGGGGGGCCTGCGGGGGCGTTCATTGTGCTGGTGGCCGCCACTGTTGCGCTGCACGGGATGGACGGGTTGATACTGGCCACGTTCCTTTCGGGGCTGATGCTGGCGGTGGCGGGGTTCCTGCGGCTGGGCACATTCGTAAAATTCGTGCCCTTTCCGGTGACAGTTGGCTTTACCGCTGGAATTGCGGTGATCATCTTTGCCAGCCAGATCAAGGAAATCTTCGGCCTGACACTGGTTGATGAACCCGGCGCGTTGGCGGAAAAACTGCCAGCCTTGTGGCAGGCGCGTGACAGCATGACGCCCCATGCGCTTGGGCTGTCCCTGGCAACGGTTGTGGTGATTGTGGCACTCCGGCGCTGGCGGCCCAACTGGCCGGGCATGTTGGTCGCTGTGGGGCTGGCGTCAATCGTGGTCGCGCTGTGGGAACTTCCGGTGCAAACGATCGGAACGCAGTTCGGGGGTATTCCGTCCTCCTTGCCCGCGCCCGCCTTGCCTGCCGTGACATGGGCCAAGGTCTGGGCGGTGCTGCCTGCGGCGGTATCCTTTGCGCTGCTTGGCGCGATTGAATCGCTGTTGTCAGCTGTGGTGGCCGATGGCATGACAGGGCGGCGGCACCGGTCCAATTGCGAATTGGTGGCACAGGGCGCGGCCAATATAGGGACGTCGCTGTTTGGCGGGTTCTGTGTCACGGGCACCATTGCGCGCACGGCCACGAATGTGCGCGCGGGCGCGCATGGTCCGGTTGCGGGCATGCTGCATGCGGTGTTTTTGCTGGTGTTCATGCTGGTTGCGGCGCCGCTTGCGGGGTATATTCCCCTTGCAGCGCTGGCGGGGGTTTTGGTTGTCGTGGCGTGGAACATGATTGAAAAGCCCGCTATCGCCATTTTGCTGCGCTCCGGCTGGGGCGAGGGGACGGTGCTGGGCGCCACCTTCTTTCTGACCATCTTCCGCGACCTGACCGAGGCAATTATCGTGGGCGTTGCGCTTGGGTCCATCTTGTTTATTCAGCGCATGGGGCGGGCAACGGCTGTGGACGCCCAGACCCCCTTCGTTTCGCGTGACGAGGCCGACATGGCGCGCCCGCGCCAAGCCTATGCCAAGGATATGGCTGCGAACCCTGATATTGTGATTTACCGGATTTCCGGCGCGCTGTTTTTCGGCGCGGCCGCAAGTATCGGGTCGGTTCTGGACCGCATACAAGATACGCATAAAGCCTTGATTGTGGATTTTTCGGCCGTGCCATTTCTGGATTCAACAGGCGCAAACATGATAGAAGAACTGGCGCATAAGGCGCAGAAACGCGGCGCGACCTTGTGGTTGACCGGCGCCAGCCGCGATATTCGGCGCGTTTTTCTGATGCACGGGTTGCGCAAACCGATGGTGCGCTATGCCGTCAGCGTTGACGCGGCCATAGCCGAGCTGATGACCCCTGCTCAAGACGCTTGAAGCCGGTTCAACCCAGGTCGCTACGCCAGTGCAGCAAGCAGGCGGGCGCGCGCTTCGGGCAGGGGGCGGCCTGTGGCATGGGCCAGCCATTGGTTCAGGAAATGGCCGCTGATGGCCAAAGACTCGGTCAGGTCGCGCGCGCTGAAGGGGCCGCCATTCACCAGCGCGGCAGGTAATGGCAACAGGCGCGCGGCATAGTCGCCCGCCCCTTCGATGGTGACCGCGCGGCCCGTGCGCGGGCTGACATAGGCCAGCCCCTGTTGCGCCCCCGTGACTGCGCAGCGTTCCAGGTCCAGCCCGAAGCCGGTTTCTTCCAGCAAGTGCAATTCCCACAGCGCATAGGATCGTAGCCAGCCGGGTTGGCCCAGATTGTCCAAAATCTCCATCGTTGCCGTATACAACCCCGGATAGGCAGCGCGTTCGGGCAGCGCGTAGCGGCACAGCGCGCAGACCGCGCCCAGCGCAAGCAGCGCCAGACGGTCCCCCAGAATAGCGGCGGCGCGTGGGTGCAGCAATTCCACAGTGAAATTGCCCATCTGTTCTTCAAGCCTTGCGCGCCAATGCACATCCAGTTGCGCGCCCGGCTGCAGCACAGGGGCCATCTTGCGCGACGCACCCCCGCGCACGGCACCTGCATGGCGTCCATGCAGCGCGGTGAATACCTCGATCAGGGCTGTTGCCTCGCCATGTTTGCGAACGCTTAACAATATGCCTTGATCTCGCCACTCCATGGTGCCAAGCCTTGCCCCGTCAGGCCGATTTCGGCAAGGGGGAATCCAACGCCGGATTTCAGCTATTGGCGTTGTGGCGCAGTGAAAGTGCAGGATCATCAGTTTTGGCAATAGATCGCAAATACCGCCTCATTGCCGGGCTTATTGGTGGGGTAGCGGTTGCTGCACTGGTGGCGCATGTGTTGGGGCGTTTGGGCAATGCCGGGATGGCCGCAGTCTTGTGGCGATCGGGCGGGTATTTTACCATTCTGACCAATACGCTTGCGGCAGGCACTTTTCTGACCATCGCCATAAGCGGGCGGCGGTTGCCCTTCGGCTGGATGAGCATGCTGACCTTGTCCATGATCATGGTTGCGCTGGTCTATCATATCCTGCTGGCGCATCTGTTCAATCCACATGGGCTGCGGTGGTGGGTTGATCAGGCCTTTCATACGGTTTTGCCCGCATCTGTGCTGTGGTTCTGGTTGATGGAGGTGACACGCATTGACCCGCGCGGCGGGCGACCGCTGGTCTGGGTGATGTGGCCAGCCTGTTACGGCGCCTATGCGCTGCTGCGCGGGGCCGTGACAGGCTGGTATCCCTATCCGTTCCTGAATGTCGGCAGCATCGGCTGGAATGATGTTGCGCTGAACCTTGCGGGAATTACGCTTGTTTTTGTGGTGTTGGCCTATGGGATGAACTATTTTGGCCAGCGCATGCCGCTGCGCGATTTGGACATACGCTAACTTATTGAGTGCGCGAGTGCGCGAGGCTCAAAACCGCTTCCCACCTTTGCGCAACCCCCCTCTAACGCATTGCCAGATAGGCGGCGCAACCTGCAAGCGCGGCGTAGTCATCCTGGACCAGGGCGACGGGGAAACGCTGCACAAGGTCCGACATGCGCCCCATATCCGTAAAGGCCGCTTCAAACCCGAACTGGTCCAGCCATGGGGCAAATGCGCGCGCCACACCGCCAATCAGGTAAATTCCCGCATAGGGCAGGGTGACCAGTGCAAGGCTGGCCATGGTTTGCCCCAGAAGCCGCACATAATGACGCCCCACGGATTGGGCCAGGGTGCAGCCTGACTCCATCGCGGCAAGAATGGCGGCCGCGTCCTTGCCGCCCGGCATGCCAAGCTGTTCGGCATGGAAATCATAAAGCCGTTCCAGCCCCGCACCTGCCAAAACATCCTCGACCGAGGCGATGCCGCGCCGCGCGATCAGCCAATCGGCCAGCCTGTAATCGTCCTGCCCGCGCAAGGGCAAATGAATATGCCCTGATTCTGATGGCGGAACGACAACCTGCCCCGTGCTGGTGCAATACACCGGCGCGGCATTCACGCCCGTGCCCAGCCCGATGACAAGGCGCGTGTTGCCTTCGCGCTGCCCTGTGCGGATCGGGCGCAGATGGGTTTGCGCCAACCCGCCCACAGCATAGCCCTGCGCCTGCAGGTCATTCAGGAAATGCACCTTGGCGATGCCATTCTGCTGGGCGATATCCTGCGCATTGGCATTCCATCCCAGATTGGTCATCTCGGCGGTGTCGCCATGCACCAGACCGGCCAGCGCAAAGGCGGCTTGCTGCGGCGTTTCAGCATGTTGGGACAGAAACTGCACCACGATTTCCCCAAGCCCCGAAAATTCGGCATTGCGAAAACGCGTCGTGCTTGGGGCGATCAACTCGCGCCCGCGGGCAAGGGCCATTCGCGTATTGGTGCCGCCAATATCCGCCACCAGAACCAGCGGAGCGTGCGTTGTGGGCTGTGATGCCGTCATGGGTGTGCCTTTGTGAATTCATGCAAGCGCTTTGGGGTGTGTGATAGGATGCTTCGGCCCGTGGCCGCAAGGGCATATGCCCCCCGGCACAGCACCTTTCACCGGCTGGATGGTGCGGCGGGATACGAAAATCCGGCGCCGGTATGGCGTGGCGGGTCTGGCTTACCGGATTGCCGCACCAGTGCTTTCGCCCACGATCAACGCAGTTTCCATCAGGCAGGTCAGGGGCGGGTGTCGCGGTGTGGCAATCGTCTGTAGCAACATCTCGGCGGCTTTCCGGCCTGCCTCGCGCACCGATGATTGTGTCGCGGTAAATAGCGGCACATCCCCGCCATTTGGCAGATAGGACAGGTCATCATCATGTGTGATGACCGAAACATCCCGCCCAAGCCGGACGCCCTGATCCACCAGCGCGCGCCGCAACCCATAGGCCACCAGCATGGACGAGGACAGAAACGCCGTTGGCGGGTCGGGCAGGCGCATCAGGTCCGTTGCGGCCCTGTGGCCAAACACTTCGGTCATTTCGGCCTGTCGCATCAAGGCGGGATCTGGCGCAATGCCCGCTTCCGTCAGCGCCTGAATATAGCCTTTTCGGCGGCGCATGGCGAAATCCATGTGTTCCAACCCGTTGACCAGGGCAATCCTGCGGTGTCCCAGTTGCAGCAGGAATTCGGTTGCGCGCCGGAAAGACCTGTTATTGTTGATATCCAGCCATGAATACGGCGCGTCCACCCCGCTGGAACGGCCATGAACCACAAACGGAACCCCCAGCTGCGTCAGCATGGCGATGCGGGGGTCGTTCAGTTTGGGGCCATGCACAATCATTCCGTCCACCGCGCCACGCGCGATCATGTTGCGGTAAGCCTGTTCTTCATCTGCGTCGGGCACCATGCTGAGCATCATTTCATAGCCTGCACGCGAATAGGTTTCGCCCGCCCCTGCAATGAAATCGGCAAAGACCGGATTGACGATTTCATGACTGTCCGACAGTGCGATAACGTGGCCAATGGCATGGGTGCGCCCGGTGGCCAGACTTCTGGCGCGGGTGTTCGGGTGATAATTGGCGCGATCGGCTGCATCGCGCACCCGCTTGCGGGTTTTTGCATTCACTTCGGGATAGCCGTTCAGGGCGCGTGACACTGTCGTTGGCGACAGGTTCAGCGACGCAGCAAGTTCTTTCAGGGTGACGCCCATTGTTTAGTCAAACCGCATTGAACATTTGCGATCAGTATGCGCAATTTTCGCGCCTTGGAAAGTGCTATTTCACAAATTCCTGATGCTGCACATGCGAAATTTGGCAATAAAAAAAGGATATTTGCAAGATAGATGATTGACTTGAATGGGGTGATCGGCAAATGTCCGATTATCCAAAGCGTTTTGGAAAATTGATTCCAAACTGCTGGGATACTGATCAGCACAAGCTAAAAAATTGTGCATAACAGATCGTCAACCGTGGGAGGATGGCAATGAAGACCAAATTTTACGCAGGCGTTGCAACGCTTGCCCTGATGGCGGGTAGTGCCACGGCGCAAGACCTGATTGTCGCGCCGGGAACAGACGGGTTTAACTGGACCAGCTTCGAAGACTTCGCGGCCGCGCATGATTTCAGCGGCGAAACCATCACTGTTTCGGGGCCTTGGCTTCAGCCGGACGCGGGCATGCTTCGCAATGTTCTGGCTTATTTCGAAGAAGCGACCGGCGCGACAGTCAACTATTCCGGATCGGACAGTTTCGAGCAGGACATTGTCATCGCAGTTCAGGCCAATTCTGCACCCAACATCGCTGTGTTTCCACAGCCCGGACTGGCGGCAGACATGGCGGCCATCGGCGCTTTGGCGCCGCTGGGCCAGGAAACTGCCGACTGGATGGTGGAAAACTATGCCGCAGGCCAGTCCTGGGTTGATCTGGGCAGTTTCGCCAATGCGGACGGCGAACAGGAAATGTTCGGCTTTTTCTACAAGGTCGATGTGAAATCGCTTGTCTGGTACAGCCCCGAACAGTTTGACGAAATGGGCTATGACATTCCTGAAACGCTGGAAGACCTGAAAGCGCTGTCTGCGCAGATCGTGGAAGATGGCGGCACGCCATGGTGTGTCGGGCTTGGGTCAGGTGCGGCAACGGGCTGGCCGGCGACCGACTGGGTTGAGGATATGATGCTGCGCCTGCATGAACCGGAAGTCTATGACGGCTGGATCACCAATGAAGTTGCCTTCAATGACCCCCGCGTGGTCGAAGCGATCGAGGCTTATGGCGAATTCGTGCGCACTGATGGCTGGGCGCAAGGGGGGGCAGAAGCGTCCGCAACAACCGATTTCCGCGACAGCCCTGCCGGTTTGTTCCAGATTCCGCCTGCGTGCTACATGCACAAACAAGCGTCCTTCATCCCGTCCTTCTTCCCCGAAGGGTCTGAATATGGTGTGGATTTCGACTTCTTCTACTTCCCGGCATCGGGCGAGGGTGACTTGGGCGAGCCGGTTCTTGGCGCAGGCACACAATTCGCCATCACCAATGACAGCCCCGCGACACGCGGCCTGATCGAGTTCCTGAAAGCCCCCATCGCGCATGAAATCTGGATGGCGCAATCGGGTTTCCTGACGCCGCATACGGGTGTCAATCTGGACACATTCGGGGATGATTCACTGCGCGCGATGAACGAAATCCTGCTCAATGCGACCACATTCCGCTTCGATGCATCCGACGTGATGCCGGGTGAAATTGGCGCAGGCGCATTCTGGACGGGTATGGTCGATTACACCACCCAAGGCGATGCTCAGGCCGCTGCAGATGCTATTCAACAGCGCTGGGATGCCATGCGCTAGACCCATATTGCAGGGCCGCGCCCCGTGTGTGGCCCTGCATTCTGCATATGGTCTGCGAACGCGGAACGCGGCTGCGGGCGCAATGTCGGCACCCAAGGGCAGGCGCTGCAAACGACAGCAAAAAAGGGGGGGGAAGATGTCACCGGTCTTGCAAGGAATTGTGACAATCATCATCGGGGTCGGTGGGTGCGTCGGATATTTCTACGCGTCCAACCTGCTTCTGGACAAGGTCATCTTCCCGGCGCGTGGCCCGCATGCCGGACGCAATATCAACCGTGCCAACAAGCTGCGCCCGTGGCTGTTCCTGTTTCCGGCCATCTTCGCGTTGGGCCTGTATCTGGTCTATCCTGTGGTGGGGTCGTTCTACAGGTCGCTGTTTGACCGTTCTGGCATGAATTTCATTGGGTTGGGAAATTACTTTGATCTGATGAATGAAGGGACATTCCGCACCGCTGTTTTCAACAACATGTTATGGGTGCTGTTCGTGCCCGCCATGGCCACGTTTCTGGGCCTTCTGGTGGCGCAGCTTACGGACCGGCTGTCATGGGGCAATATCGCCAAATCGCTGATTTTCATGCCGATGGCGATTTCCTTTGTGGGGGCGTCGTTGATCTGGAAATTTGTCTATTCGGCCAACCCCGATATCGGGATCATCAACGCGCTGCGCGACATGTTTGGGATGGCACCCGTTGACCCTGTTCAGGTGTCATTTTGGAACAATTTTTTCCTGATGTTCATTCTGGTGTGGATTCAGACAGGGTTTGCAATGGTCATCCTGTCCGCCGCACTGCGCGGCATTCCCGAAGAAACCATAGAGGCCGCGATCATTGACGGCGCGAACCCTTTTCAGGTGTTCTTTTCCATCAAGGTGCCCCAGATCATGGGCACGATCATCGTTGTCTGGACCACGATTACCATTCTGGTGCTCAAGGTGTTTGACATTGTCTATACCATGACAGGGGGCAATTTCGGAACCCATATCCTGCCCAGTTATATGATGACCTACATGTTCCGCGATGACGGGCGCGCAACGGCTGTTGCCTTCGTTATCATGATCCTCGTGCTGCCGGTGATGGTGTGGAACATCCGGCAGGCCAGAAAAGAAATGCGCTAAGGCGCGGAGGGCAGGAAAATGGACAATATCGCGGGACAAAATCAGGGCGGCAGGCTGGCAGTCAACATCACTGTGGTAATTCTGGTGTTGCTGTGGCTGTTGCCGACCATCGGGTTGTTTGTGTCGTCCTTCCGCGACCGCGACCAGATTTCGAATTCCGGTTGGTGGCAGGCGCCTTTTTCGGTGGACCTGAATTTCCGCACGCGCGTGGCGGCAGACGGTGCACGCGAAGAAGGCGGTGTGTTCATTCTGGAAGGCAATGTTTTTGATGACCCGGCCTTGGCGCAGAATTTCCCCGATGGTGACGGCATCGTTGCGGCATATGGCACCCGTGCGGTTGCACCGGATGAATTTGCCGCAGGCCAGGTGTCTGACCTGCGCAGCGGGGGCACTGTGGTTGTGGAACGCGACGGGCGCTACAGGGTAGAAAGCCCCGAAGACATCACGCGCGGCCCCACGCTGTATTTCGAAGCGCGCACAGCGCCGAAATTCACGTTGGCAAACTATCGCACTGTGCTGTTTGCCGATGGCATGGACCGTGCCTTCATCAACACGCTGACAGTGACCATTCCAGCCACGATCATTCCAATCCTGATTGCGGCTTTTGCGGCCTATGCGCTGGCATGGATGGATTTTCCGGGCCGGGGGCTGCTGATTGCGGCGGTTGTAGGGCTTTTGGTGGTGCCGTTGCAACTGGCGTTGGTGCCTTTGCTGAAATTGCACACTGACATTGGCATAGGGCAAAGCTTCTTTGGCATATGGCTGGCACATACCGGGTTCGGACTGCCGTTGGCGGTGTATCTGTTACGCAACTACATGGTTGGTCTGCCGCGCGATATTATCGAATCCGCGAAAGTTGACGGCGCCACGGATTTTCAGATTTTCGTGCGGATCATCCTGCCGCTTAGTTTTCCCGCACTTGCGTCTTTTGCGATCTTCCAGTTCCTGTGGACATGGAATGACCTGCTTGTGGCCAAGGTTTTCTTGCCATCAGGTGCAGAAAGTCAGGTGATGACAGTCAAGATTGCCGATGACCTGCTGGGGTCGCGCGGTGGGGATTGGGGCATTCTGGCGACAGCGGCGTTTGTGTCTATCGCGGTGCCACTATTCGTATTTTTTACAATGCAACGCTATCTGGTGCGCGGCCTTCTGGCCGGCTCTGTCAAATAAGGAAAGAGAATCTCGTGTCTGTTCAAACTTTGTTGCAGCCTGAACGCGGGCTGGAGCTTTCGCCAGAATGGTGGCGTGGCGCGGTTATTTATCAAATCTATCCGCGCAGCTACCAAGACAGCAATGGTGACGGTATTGGCGATTTGCGCGGTATCGTGGAACGCTTGCCGTATATCGCCAGCCTTGGTGTGGATGCGATCTGGATCAGCCCGTTCTTCACTTCCCCGATGAAGGATTTCGGCTATGATGTGTCGGATTATTGCGATGTCGACCCAATGTTCGGCGCATTGTCGGATTTCGATGCGCTGGTGGGCATGGCCCATAAGCTGGGCATCAAAGTTCTGATTGATCTGGTGCTGTCGCACACATCTGACCAGCACCCGTGGTTCAAGGACAGCCGCGCCAGCCGCGACAATGCGCGCGCGAACTGGTATGTCTGGTCCGACCCCAAACCCGATGGCACACCGCCCAATAACTGGCTGTCCATCTTTGGCGGGTCAGCATGGGCATGGGATGCGACGCGGTGCCAGTATTACTTGCATAATTTCCTGGCTTCCCAGCCTGACCTGAATTTCCATGAACCCGCCGTGCAGGAAGAATTGCTGAATGTCGCGCGGTTCTGGCTGGAACGGGGCGTCAACGGGTTCCGTCTGGATACGATCAATTTCTATGTTCATGACCGTGAATTGCGCGACAATCCGCCCCTGCCACCGGAACAGCGCAACGCGAATATTGCCCCTGCAGTGAACCCCTATAACCATCAGGAACATATCTACGACAAGAACCAGCCTGAAAATCTGGATTTCCTGCGCCGGTTCCGCGCGGTTCTGGACACATACGGCGCTTGCGCCGTAGGCGAGGTGGGCGACGCGCAAAAAGGGCTTGAAATACTGGGCGAATACACATCCGGCGGCGACAAGGTGCAAATGTGCTACGCGTTTGAATTTCTGGCCGCAGATGTGCCTTCGGCGGCGCGCATTTCTGCCGTGCTGCGCCATCTGGACCATGTGGCCCCTGATGGCTGGGCGTGCTGGGCGTTTTCCAACCATGATGTGCCGCGCCATATTACGCGCTGGAACCTTAGCCCGGCGGCGGCGCGGGCCTATGCGACCTTGATGATGTGCATGCGGGGATCGGTCTGTTTGTACCAAGGCGAGGAATTGGGCCTGCCAGAAGCCGAGCTGTGCTTCGAGGACCTGCAAGACCCATATGGCATTCAGTTCTGGCCGGAATTCAAGGGCCGGGACGGGTGCCGCACGCCGATGGTCTGGGCCGGGGCGGTGGTCAATGGCGGGTTTTCAGCGGCGGTGCCGTGGTTGCCTGTGGCGCGCGAACATGTCGGGCTGGCCGTGGATACGCAGGAACGCGCCCCCGATGCCTTGTTGCACCATTACCGCCGCGCAGTGGCCTTTCGCCGTGCGCATCGTGCGCTGACACATGGCAGTTTGCGTGATTTGCATGTGTCAGGCGACACGCTGTCCTTCATCCGGGAGGAGGCGGGCGAGGTGATGTTTTGCGCCTTCAACCTAAGCCATGAACCCGCAACCCTGTATCTGCCCGAAGGGCATTGGGTGGCCGTTGGCGGTGACCTGAACAGCTCCGGCCCCGGCGAGGATGGTCTGGTGCATCTGGGGCCATGGCAGCCCTGTCTTGTCGTGAAACGATAAAACAACGAATGGGGGGAGGACACCATGGCAGATCTTAGACTGACAGATGTCGAAAAGGCCTATGGCGAAGTCAAAGTGCTGTCTGATGTCAATCTTGACATCAAGAAGGGCGAATTGATTGTGTTTGTCGGGCCTTCAGGCTGTGGCAAATCCACATTGCTGCGCATGATTGCAGGTCTGGAGAAAATCACGGGCGGGACGTTGGAAATTGACGGTATGCTTGTCAATGACATTCCGCCCGCGCAGCGCGGCATTGCCATGGTGTTTCAGTCCTATGCGCTCTATCCCCATATGACAGTGCGCGACAACATGGCCTTTGCGTTGAAAATCGCCAAGAAAAGCAAAGCGGAAATTGACGCTGCGGTAAATCGGGCGGCAGACATCTTGCAGCTTGGCCCCTATCTGGACCGGCTGCCAAAGGCGCTGTCGGGGGGGCAGCGCCAGCGCGTGGCCATCGGGCGTTCCATTGTGCGCGACCCCAAAGTGTATCTGTTCGATGAACCGCTTTCGAACCTTGATGCGGCACTGCGTGTGGCAACGCGCATTGAAATTGCCAAACTGAAGGAATCAATGCCCGACTCGACCATGATCTACGTCACCCATGATCAGGTCGAGGCGATGACCCTTGCGACGCGAATTGTCGTTCTTGCCGGTGGCGGGATTGCGCAAGTCGGCACACCGCTGGAATTGTATGAGCGCCCGAATGGCGAATTTGTGGCGCAATTCATTGGGTCCCCGGCCATGAACCTGCTTGCGGGCGAAGTGACGCAAACAGGCGCGCAAACCGCTGTCAAGCTGGCAGGTGGCGGCACTGCGCGCGCGGACATTCCCACCACCGATGCGGATATGGGCCTTTCGGTTAATCTGGGGGTGCGTCCCGAAGACCTGATTGCCACGGATGACGATGATTTCCTGTATCAGGGTCAGGTGGATCTGGTCGAGGCGCTGGGCGAACTGACCGTGCTGTATTTCAAACCCGACGCGCCTGACGCAGCCCCTGTGCTGGCCAAACTGGCAGGCACGCATAGCGACCTAAGGGGAAAAACTGTCAAGTTGAAGGCCGATCCCGCGAAGTTGCATCTGTTTCATAACAAAGTATCGCTGTTGTATCGCTAGAGAGCATGTCGCGCAAACTTGGGCGCCCCTGTTGCGCGACATCCGCTAAATTATAAAAGGCCGCGCTTTCCCCGCGCGGCCTTTTACACGTCCTTGCAGATCACTATACCCTGCGGCCCACACACCAAGGGGGCATTGTATAATTTCAGGCGCTGCGAAATTCACGCATCAGGAAATCAGGCACATGGTCGCCCATGCCAATGACAGCACCATCACGGTTCGCCCCACGGTCGCGCGGGGCATGGTCCCTGCCTGTGGCGCTGCGTTGTTGTGACCTGCGCTGCGGCGGGTCATTGCGCGCTGCAGCGGGTTCCGGGGTCACGGTTGGCGCGGGCTTGCTTGCGGGGGCGGGCGCGTCGTCTTGGGGGGCAATCGGGGCCGCTTCGGTTTTCGCAGTGCGGTCCTTGTGGCGCACGCGCACAGGTCCTTGTATTTCAGGGGCTTCGGCCCGCGGCAGTTGTTTTTGCAGCAGTGCTTCTATGGCGTCCAGATATTTCTTGTCAGACGGCACCATGATCGAGATTGCCTTGCCTGACCGTCCTGCGCGGCCCGTGCGCCCGATACGGTGCACATAGTCTTCAGGATGCGAGGGCAGATCGAAATTGAACACATGGCTGACCGATGGCACATCAAGGCCGCGCGCCGCCACGTCAGACGCAATCAGAAGCCGCAATTCACCGGCACGAAACCGTTCCAGTGTGCGTGTCCGAACAGATTGGTCCAGGTCGCCGTGAATGGGCGCGGCATCGAATTTGTGCTTGATCAGGGATTTGGAAACGATATCGACATCTACCTTGCGGTTGCAGAAGATGATCGCGTTTTCCAGCTTGTCGCCTTCGACATTGATCAGGCTGCGCAAGGTTTCGCGCTTGAGTTTGGCTGCCGTGTCGCGCCGGGTTGCCTGCAGTTCAATCAGCTCCTGCGCAATCGTCTCCGACGCAGTGGCCTGACGTGCAATTTCAACACGCGCTGGGTTTGACAGGAACGTATTTGTAATACGTTCAATTTCCGGCGCCATGGTGGCGGAATAGAAGAATGTCTGTCGCGTGAATGGCGTCAGGCCGAAAATGCGTTCAATATCTGGGATGAAGCCCATATCAAGCATGCGGTCCGCTTCATCGACAACCATGACTTCAACGCCGGTCAACAGCAGTTTGCCACGTTCAAAATGGTCCAGCAACCGCCCCGGGGTGGCGATCAGCACGTCAACGCCACGGTCAATCAGTTTGTCCTGTTCACCAAAGGCGACACCGCCAATCAAAAGTGCCTTGGTCAGGCGGGTGTATTTGGCGTAAGTGTCAAAATTTTCGGCGACTTGCGCGGCCAGTTCGCGCGTGGGCGCCAGAACCAGCGAGCGCGGCATGCGTGCGCGCGCCCGACCACGACCAAGGCGCGTGATCAAGGGCAAGGTAAATGACGCGGTTTTCCCGGTGCCCGTCTGGGCAATGCCAAGTATATCGCGCCCTTCCAATGCAAAGGGGATGGCCTGCGCCTGAATGGGGGTGGGGGCTGTGTAGCCCGCTTCATGAACAGCCTTGAGGACCTTGGGGTCCAGCTTCAGATCAGAGAATGTGGTCATGCGTTTCCATGGTTTCGGCTTCGGGCCGGAACAGTTATAGGACGCATACATGTCGCGTCCCGCGATCGGATCAATTGCAGATGCAACATCCTTGCCCTACTGTAATTCCTGCCGTGAGTCAACGCGAAGGCAAAGCTGGCCGTTTGACCGGCGAAAATATCTTGTTGTGGGCGCATCTTCGCAGTTGCAGGCCGGCGCAAGGCGCGGTATTAGCCCAATGCTGGCACGCGGGTGTGGCGGAATGGTAGACGCAGGGGATTCAAAATCCCCCGCCGCAAGGCTTGGGAGTTCGAGTCTCCCCACCCGTACCAGCTTTGGCTTCCTGAAATTATGATGGGTCACCAGTCAGGCGCAGGCACCTTTGCCCCTGCGCTGCGGCGCTTGATGCGCAATAAAAAAAGGCCATGATTGGGGTTTGTCCAATCATGGCCTGTTTATCATTGTTCCAGATCAGGAATTGCTGGCGTTCTTTTTCTGCTCGGTCGCTTTTTTCACGGCTTCCGACATGGCAGCAGGGGCAGGTTGCGGGGCCACATTCTGCGCGGGCTGTGGCTGTTGGACCGCGCCGCGATTGGTTTGCAGCGGATCATCCTGCCGCTGGACCGACCCTTCGAAATGGGCACCGGATTCAATTGCGATGGTCTTGTGGATGATGTCCCCCTCGACCTGCGCTGCCGAGGTCAGGCGCACTTTCAGCCCACGCACGCGCCCTATGACGCGCCCGTTGATAACAATGTCATCTGCGACAATTTCACCACGAATCGTTGCCGTTTCACCGACAGTCAGCAGATGCGCGCGAATGTCGCCATCCACATTCCCTTC
The DNA here is from genome assembly GCF_052379845.1 of Roseinatronobacter sp. NSM. Lineage (NCBI taxonomy): Bacteria > Pseudomonadati > Pseudomonadota > Alphaproteobacteria > Rhodobacterales > Paracoccaceae > Roseinatronobacter > Roseinatronobacter sp. NSM. The sequence continues at coordinate 97,367 of NZ_JBQTCF010000007.1, forward strand.
GATAACGATGTCACCTGTAGTGCGCAGATTGCCGGTGATCGTCAGGTCCGATGCCAGCACAGATGCAGCGGGCTTGGATTTTGTCACTTGTGACGGGGCAGTATCAACGCTGCTTTGGCGCAGAAACGAAGGTGTTTCTGCAGGGTGCGACTGCGCGGCCCCCTCGTTCGAGGGTTTTGTCGCGGTTTCGTTGATGCGGCTTTTAGAAAACATGCTGTCCAGCCCTTATGTAGGTTATCGGGTTTACTGGTCGACCGTTGATTCGCACTTCATAGTGCAAATGCACCCCGGTTGACGCGCCAGTGGTGCCCATACCACCAATCCGCTGCCCGCGCGATACCCTTTGTCCTGCGCGCACATCGATGGAGTTCAAATGGGCGTAATATGTCTCAATCCCGAAATCATGCTCGATGACGACAAGGTTGCCATAGCCCCCTTGCCGGCCCGCAGATTTCACCACCCCGTCGGCGGTTGCGTGGATGGCTGTCCCGCGTGACCCGGCCCAGTCCAGCCCGTTATGCATGGTGCTGCGCCCGGTCAACGGGTGACGGCGCATCCCGAACCCCGATGTTTCGCGCACATTCGCGGAAACAGGGCGGGCCACCGGCATACGGTTGATCCCAAGGCGATAGGCGTGAATATCCGCAAGGCGCTGCAAGACCGCGTTGGCGCGCGCGATGTCCTGATCCTGCGCCATGACGCCCGAGGTGGAGACCGAAATCGGGCGCAGCGATGCGGTTTGCGAATTCGCGCCCTGACGCACCAGACGCCGTATTTGTTCGGGCGTGACACCGGCCGCGCGGAAAACGCGTTCCAAGGGGTCCACGACCATTTCGAGCGCTTCTTCCAACTGGGAAAAAATCATGTGGTTGCGGTCGCGCAGCAATTCATTTTCCAGCGCCAGATGACGCGCCTGGTTGACCGATTGTTCCGCATCAAGCGTAAGTTCACGGGTCGAATCTGCCATTTTGTCCATGGCGACAAGCAGGTAATCCAGCATGTCTTCGGTTTCGCGGGCGCGGTCCGCGCTGGTCTGGGTGGTGCCGGTTTCGGCCTGCAGGGTGTTTGTGACTTCTGCCAGTCTGGCGCGCGCTTCATCGCGTTCGCGCACCACGCGGCGGATGGTGTGCTGAATGTTGTCGATGCCGGTTTCAAGTTCCAGACGCCGTTCTTCCGATGCCAGCAACTGCAGCTGCATGTCCGAAATGCGCCCCATGGCTTCGGCAAAGCGGGCTTGCGCGGCTTCTGTTTCAATGGCGCGCTGGTCGCGTTCTGCGGCCAGATCGTTCAGGCGTTGTTCGTAATTGGCCTGATCGCGCACGGCATGGTCGCGCAGCGTGCCCGACCCGATTGAATCCATCAGCAGGATGGATGTTGCAATAATACCCCAAGCGAAAAAACTGGTCACAGCAACAAGCGCCGTGGCTTGTGTCATGGGGCGAAGGCGAACAAAGCGCGTCGTCGTCTCGGATCTAAGGAAAAGCCTTTGTTCGGGTAGGTGGCGCTCCAGCCGGTGATTCAGTTGCGCAAGCATTTGTTTCAAAGCACAGTTCCCATATCGCCATCTGACAAGGGCATGCGAAAAACCGTCGCGTACAAACATGCACAAACCAGCGCCCCCCGCGTGATTACGCAAGCTTAACCAGTGCTGCAAGATTTTTCCTGACTGTTGCGCCGCCACATCACCCCCGGCCCCGTCAATCAGCGAAAAACTGCCGATTCAGGGCGCCTGACGGGGGTCTAGGCGCGTATGCGCGTTGTTGCATGCACGCATAGGGTGTTCTGTTTTGCTATTCGGCACACAGGGTTAACGTGCGGCGCCAATATCGGGTTCCGTCAGCGGCCAGTAAAAATCTGGCGGAATACCTGCCTGGGCGCGCTTTTCCTCGTTAAACGGGGGGCGCAGCGGGCTGTGGAAATACTTGCGCACAAGCTCAAGAAACACGGGTTGCGGGTCCTTGCCATCGCGCCCGCAGAGGAAGTTGAACCATTTTGACCCATAGGCCACATGTCCGACTTCCTCAGCGTAGATGATGTTCAGGGCCGCAACAACATTGTCCATACCAGCGCGGGTAAAGATGTCGATCATGCCGGGCGTGACATCCAGACCGCGCGCCTCCAGCACCATGGGCACAACGGCAAGACGCGCCAGAATGTCGCCTGCGGTGTCTTCTGCGGCGCGCCACATGCCTGCATGGGCGGGCAGGGCGCCATAGTGGCTGCCCAGCGTTTCCAGACAATCGCAGACCAGCCCGAAATGCTTGGATTCCTCGTCCGCGGCCTTGACCCAGTCATCATAAAACCCCAGCGGCATCTGGATATGCGCAAACCGCGCGAGAAGATCCCAATGCAGGTCCACCGCGTTCAGTTCGATATGGGCAATGGCGTGTAAAATGGCAATCCGACCCTGGGCGCTGCCGGGGCGGCGGCGCGGCACATCGCGCGGGTCCAGCAATTCGGGGCGGTCCGGGCGTGCGGGGGTCAGGGGCGGTTCGGCCATTCCAAGGGGCAGGGGCGCACCTGCCTTGCGCGCCTCAAACCACGCGGCCGCGTGGCGACGCGAGCGGGCGCATTTTTCGCGCCCGTCCGCCGTGGTCAGCACATCCACGGCCATTTCCCGAAGCGACAGGGTCATAGGTCTTGCGCAGCTTTCAGCACGTCTTGCGCATGGCCCTGCGCCTTGACCTTGCGCCAGATCTGCGCGATGCGCCCGTCGCTGCCGACAAGGAATGTTGCGCGTTCAATGCCCATCGATACCTTGCCATACATGTTCTTTTCGACCCACACGCCGTAGCGTTCGCACACATCGCTGTCTGCATCTGACACCAGCGTGACGCCAAGGTTGTGTTTCGTGATGAACTTGTCATGCTTTGCGACTGTATCCTTGGAAATGCCGATAACCTGTGCCCCTGCGGCGGCAAATTCCGACGCAAGTGCCGTGAATTCCAGCGCTTCGGTGGTGCAACCGGGCGTGTCATCGCGCGGGTAGAAATACAGCACCACTTTGGACGGCTGCAGTTCCGACAACGTTACATCGCCCCCGCCATCGCGGGGCAGGGTGAAATCGGGGGCGGTTTGGCCTTGTTCAAGCATGTCGGTTTCCTTTTATTGAACGCTTGCCCTGTTGTAGCGGTCTTTGCGACAAGTTAAAGGGGCCAGCCCAACCAAGTGCGGTGTTTGCGATGAAGCTGTCTGATTTTGACTTTGATCTGCCTGAAAACCTGATTGCCACGCGCCCTGTGCGCCCGCGCCCTGCGGCGCGCATGTTGCTGGCCCAAGGTGACCGGTTTTCAGACTGCCATGTGCAGGATTTGACCACAATCTTGCGCCCCGGTGACTTGTTGGTGATCAACACCACACGCGTCATTCCCGCACGCCTGACCGGCCAGCGCCCGCGCGACAGCGCCCAAGGGCCGGTCAGCGCGAAGATAGAAGTGACCTTGACCGAACCATGCCCCGACGGGACATGGCGCGCGCTGGCCAAACCGTTGCGCAAGCTTGCGGTGGGCGAAGCGGTGGTGTTTTCCGAAACCCTGCAGGCGCAGGTCGTGGAAAAAACGCCCGAGGATGTGGTGCTGCGCTTCAACTTGGAAGGCGATGATTTCGACCTTGCGCTGGACAGGGCCGGGCAGATGCCGCTGCCCCCCTATATTGCGGGCCGCCGTGCCGCCGATGCGCAAGACCGCGACGATTATCAGACTGTCTTCGCGCGTGACAAGGGGGCGGTGGCCGCGCCCACCGCATCGTTGCATTTTGATGCGGCCTTGATGGACGCCTTGCGCGATAATGGCGTGAATTTTGCCGAAGTTACCTTGCATGTCGGGGCGGGCACGTTCCTGCCCGTCAAGACAGATGACATCCGCGACCATAAAATGCACGCGGAATGGGGCCAGATCACCGCGCCCGCCGCGCAGGCAATACGCGACACCAAGGCCGCAGGCGGGCGGGTCATTCCGGTGGGCACAACGGCCCTGCGCCTGATCGAGACTGCGGCCACGGCACCGGGCCAGATTGCCCCCTGGAGTGGCAAGACCGATATCTTCATCACCCCCGGTTTCCAGTTCCGGGTTGCGGATGGGCTTATGACGAATTTTCATTTGCCAAAATCCACCCTGATGATGCTGGTATCCGCGCTTATGGGCGCAGATCGTATTCGCGCGATTTATGCCCACGCGATTGCAAATCAGTATCGGTTCTTTTCATATGGGGACTCTTCGCTGCTGTTTCCTGACTGAAAACTCTCAAAAGGGTCGCTTTGATCATATTTCCGACATGACCGCCGGACTATTGGTTTCGCTGGGGGCCGCTAGCCTATAGGCTGTGGACAGGTAACGAACAGGCAGGCGCGACAATGTTTTATGTATTCACCGGGTCCTGGGCGCTTTTGCTGGGAATGTTGCTGCTTATGGTGGGCAACGGGGTGCAAGGCACGCTGCTGGGGATTCGGGGCGCGATTGAAGGGTTTTCCACCTTTCAGATGTCTGTTGTGATGTCGGCCTATTTTGTGGGGTTTTTGTTCGGGTCGCGTGCGGCGCCTGAACTGATCCGGCGGGTGGGCCATGTGCGGGTGTTTGCTGCGCTGGGGTCGCTGATTTCTGCCGTGCTGGTTTTGTATGCGGCCATTCCCGACTGGATCGTGTGGGCCTTGTTGCGCGTTCTGATCGGGTTTTGCTTCTCGGGGGTGTATGTCACGGCGGAAAGCTGGCTGAACAATGCCTCGACCAACGAAAACCGCGGGCAAACGCTGTCACTTTACATGATTGTGCAGATGGTGGGCATTATCAGCGCGCAGGCGCTCATCAACTTTGCCGATCCGGCGGGATTTATGTTGTTTGTTATCCCCTCGGTGTTGGTGTCCCTGGCCTTCGCGCCCATTTTGCTGTCGGTCAGTCCTGCGCCCACCTTCGGCACCACCAAATCCATGAGCATTCGCCAATTATATGATGTGTCCCCGCTGGGTGTGGTGGGCATTTTCCTGATGGGGGGGGTGTTTGCCGCGATGTTTGGCATGACTGCCGTCTGGGGAACGCAGGCGGGGCTAAGCGTGCTGGAAATTTCCATCTTTACGGGGGCAATCTATTTTGGCGGGCTGGTGTTCCAGTTTCCGCTGGGCTGGCTGTCGGACCGGATGGACCGGCGCAAACTGGTCGTCTATGTGGCGCTTGTGGGCACTGTGGGCGGTGCCATGGCGGTGATATTTGACCTGAGCTTTATCTGGCTGGTCGGGGTTGCGCTGATTATCGGGGGGATTTCCAACCCGCTGTATTCCCTGCTGGTGGCCTATACGAATGATTATCTGGATACGGACCAGATGGCCGCCGCATCGGGGGGGTTGCTGTTTGTCAACGGGGTGGGCGCCATTGTGGGGCCGCTATGCATCGGGTGGTTGATGGGGGTGATGGGGCCATCAGGCTTTTTCCTGTTTATCATTATCCTGACATTGGCATTGGCCCTGTATGCGATGTGGCGCATGACCCAGCGCGCGGCAACCCCTGTAGACCAGACCGGCCCGTTCGCGCCAGTGTCGCCGGTTGTGTCGGCGGCCACGGTTGAGGCGGTATATACCGAAATGACCGAAAATGCCGAACACGACACCACGCCCTGATGCCCTAAGCCTGTTGTAAAACCGCAAGATACCGCTGTTTTCACCACAATGACGGGTAAATGACTTGCCTGATGGCAGGGTGGCTGGCACGGTTGGGGCAGGCAGCATAAGGAAAAAGATCATGTCCAGCGTTGATGATGTAATTTCGTTCTGGTTGGAAGATGTCGGCCCCGCAAAATGGTATGCGCAAAGCGATGCACTGGACGACGAAATCCGCGACCGATTCATGGCGCTGTGGGAGAAGGCGCGTGACGGGCGCCTGCTGAACTGGGCGTCATGCCCGCGCGGGGCCTTGGCATTCCTGATTGTCACGGACCAGTTCCCGCGCAACATGTTCCGCAATGATGCGCGCGCCTTCGCAACCGATGAACTGGCGCGGCGAATTGCGGCGCGCGCGTGCCATCTTGGGTTTGATTGCCAGATTGACGAACCTGCGCGCCAGTTTTTCTATTTGCCGCTGATGCATTCCGAAAGCCAGATGGATCAGGACCGGTGTGTGCGCATGTTCTTGTTGCGCATGCCGCAAACCGGGGCGGACAATTTGCTTCATGCCCGCGCGCACCGCGCCGTCATCCGCGAATTCGGGCGCTTTCCCTATCGCAATGATGCCTTGGGGCGGACCAGCACGGCACCGGAACGCGCCTTTCTGGCGCGCGGTGGATATATGGACGCGCTGACGCAACTGAAAAGCGCCGCATGAGCACGGTATGCCGGGAATGCATGGCAGGGTTTCGTCTTGCGCGTTGCGGTGGGGTCGTAAATAGTTTAATGGCAAACTACTTTCAGATACGCGTGCAGAAGGGGAAACCATATGGCCGCCAGATCGTTTGACCTTGTCGTAATCGGTGCAGGGCCGGGGGGCTATGTTGCAGCCATTCGCGCTGCACAACTGGGCAAATCCGTGGCAATCGTCGAACGCGAGAATTTGGGCGGCATCTGCCTGAACTGGGGCTGTATCCCGACCAAGGCCTTGTTGCGGTCCGCCGAAGTGTTCCATCTGATGCACCGCGCCAAGGAATTCGGCCTGACCGCTGAAAAAATCGGGTTCGATCTGGATGCGGTGGTCAAACGATCCCGCAAGGTGGCCGGGCAATTGTCGGGCGGCATTGGCCATCTGATGAAGAAGAACAAGATCACTGTGGTGATGGGCGAAGCGACCCTGCCGGCCAAAGGCAAGGTCAGCGTAAAGACCGACAAGGGCACCGAGGAACTTGCGGCTGCAAATATCATTCTGGCCACGGGCGCGCGGGCGCGCGAACTGCCCGGACTGGAAGCGGACGGCGATCTGGTGTGGACCTACAGGCACGCATTGCAGCCCAAGCGCATGCCAAAGAAACTGCTGGTTATCGGGTCCGGGGCCATCGGGATAGAATTTGCCAGTTTCTTCAACACGCTAGGCGCGGATGTGACTGTCGTTGAAGTGATGGAACGTATTTTGCCTGTTGAAGATGCCGAGATCAGTGCCTTCGCGCAAAAACAGTTCGAAAAGCAGGGCATGACCATTATGACCAAGGCCATGGTCAAGAAACTGGACCGTGCGAAGGGCAAGGTCACAGCCCATATCGAACGTCGCGGCAAGGTTGAAACGCACGAATTCGACACAGTGATTTCTGCAGTGGGGATCGTGGCCAATACCGAAGGGTTGGGGCTGGAAAAGCTGGGCGCAAAGATTGACCGGTCCTTTGTCGTGACAGATGACTATTGCCGCACAGGGGTTGAGGGGCTGTATGTGATTGGCGATGCCACCAATGGCCCGTGGCTGGCGCATAAGGCCAGCCACGAAGGCGTGATGGTTGCCGAACTGATTGCGGGTGGCCATCCGCATGCGGTTGATCCGGCCAGCATTGCCGGCTGCACCTATTGCCACCCGCAAGTTGCATCCGTGGGATTGACCGAAGCCAAGGCAAAAGAGCAGGGCTACGCCGTCAAGGTGGGGCGTTTCCCGTTCATTGGCAATGGCAAGGCAATCGCGCTGGGCGAGCCGGAAGGCATGATCAAGACCATATTCGACGCCAAAACTGGCGAATTGCTGGGCGCACATATGATCGGCGCCGAGGTGACGGAGCTGATACAAGGCTATGTGATCGGGCGGACACTGGAAACGACCGAGGAAGATTTGATGAACACTGTCTTCCCGCACCCGACACTAAGCGAAATGATGCATGAATCCGTGCTTGACGCATATGGGCGCGCGCTGCATTTCTGATATTGCCAAAATGCGCGGCTGCGCCGCAAGCCCATATGTCACGCCCTGCCTGCGGCAGGGCGTTCCTGTTTGGCGCGCGATCAGAGGGATGTAGACAATCACGATGCAGCGGTTTGATGTTGTTATTCTGGGGGCCGGGGCGGCGGGGCTGTTTTGCGCCATCGAGGCGGGCAGGCGCGGGCGGCGTGTCGCGCTGATAGACCATGCCCGCGCCCCGGGTGAGAAAATTCGCATTTCGGGGGGCGGGCGGTGCAATTTCACCAATCTTCACATCGGACCCGAGAAATTCATATCCCAAAACCCGCGTTTCGCGCTGTCCGCCTTGCGGCGCTATACGCAGCATGATTTCACCGACAGGGTGCGCCGCGCGGGGATTGCGTTTCACGAAAAAACCCTTGGGCAGTTGTTTTGCGATGGATCATCGCGCGCCATTGTGGCGATGCTGCTGGACGATATGACACAGGCCGGTGTGCAGTTATATCTTGGCACATCAGTGGGGGCTGTGTCCCATGATGGCAGCAGGTTCACCGTGCAAACCAGTGCAGGCCAGTTTGATGCCGCGCATCTGGTCGTGGCTACTGGCGGGAAATCCATCCCCAAGATGGGGGCCACGGGGCTGGGGTATCAACTGGCCGAGCAATTCGGGCACAAGGTTATCGAAACACGCCCCGCGCTGGTGCCGCTGGTGTTCTCCGCGGGGCAGTTGGAGGAGATGACGCCCCTTGCCGGGCTTTCGGTTCAAGCGGTTGTGTCCTGTGGCAAGGCACGATTTCAGGAAGGCTTGCTGTTTACGCATCGCGGTTTGTCCGGCCCGTCTATACTGCAGATTTCAAGTTATTGGCGCGAGGGGCAGGGGGTTGATGTGAACCTTGCACCTGATATTGAGACCTTGCCGGTATTGGAGGCGCAAAAGCACAGCAACGGACGACAGGCCGTGCACACTGCCCTGAACAGATTTCTACCAGAGAAACTGGCACGACAGGTCGCGCTGCGGGCACAGATTCAGGGGAATTTGGCAGATCAATCCAAACTGGCGCTGGCGCGCGTCAGGGATGCCATTCACGGGTGGCATGTCGTCCCTGTAGGAACCGAAGGATACCGGACTGCAGAAGTGACCTTGGGCGGAGTTGATACCCAGCAACTGGATGCGCGAACGATGGAATCGCGGTCCCAAAAGGGACTGTTCTTCATCGGCGAGGTGGTTGATGTGACCGGTTGGTTGGGGGGATATAATTTTCAATGGGCATGGTCATCAGGCTGGGCGGCGGGTCAGGTGGCCTGATGACCCCCTGAAACGCTGACCATGCCCTGAGCGGCAAAGACCATGGAGCATATCAACTTCATTCGCATCCATGAGACATGCGCTAACTTATTGATTGCACATGTCCGAAAAGCTCAAAACCGGTTTTTGAGCAACATGCCCTAGCCAGACACCTGTTCACGCAACACCGAAGCTGTCATCGACAACAGCAAATACACGCCAAGGAAGATCAGGAACGCCACGATCGAATTTTCCAGTTTGCGCGGATAGGTGGCTTCGTCCGGGGCAATGGGTTCGACAGACAGCGCCAGATACCGCACTTGCCTGCTGACTTCCATCCTGGCGCTTTCAAGCTGTTGCATGGCTTGTGCGCGCATCATTTCGCGGGTCTGGACCTCGGCTTCGGCCATGATCAATTCACTTTGGATGCGCGCAAGCGACGACCCCTGACTGGTGCCTTGGGTCATGGAATTGCGCAATGTCTCAATCTCGGCGCGCAGGGCTTCTTCGCGGCGTTCAAGGGGTTGGACGCGCGCGGCGCTGGGGCGGGCATTCGACATCATTTCCTGAAGACTCAGGCGGGTTTGGGTCAGTTCCGTCTCAAGGGCGACAATGCGCTGTGACAACAGCGACAATTCCACCTCGCCCGAAATGATCGAGGAACGTTCCTGCAGTTCCACGGCGGCCTGCCGGGCCTCGACCAGGTTTAGCTGGGCTTCTTCAAGGCTGGCTCGCGCTTCGCGCATCTGGCTGTCGCGCAGGCGCTGGGTCATCATGTCGACATGTTCTTCCGCATATCGGATCAAGGCCCGCGCGAAACGTTCGCTATCAGCAGGGGAGGCCGCGATCACTTCCATGCGCACGACGCCTTCGGTCGGGTCATAGCCGATCCGGACGTTGCGCTGATACAGTTTATACGCGGCCTCATCGGTGGCATCGTCTGCAAGGCGGCGCAGGATGTCTATCTGCGGGGTGCGGAAATGGTCCTTGAAGCCTTCCTCGGTGTCCAGCCGCAGCATGGCGCCGCGCGATTGCAGGAAGCTTTGCACTGAAGTGGCCTCATTCTGGCCGCCCATGCCCATTCCGGCCGCCGATGGCAGCACGCCAGACAGCGCGCCCATGCCAGACTGGCTGTCAGCTTGCTGGATGACAAATTCGCTTTGGGTTGCATACATGGGCGTTGCGATAACATAGAAATACCATGTTACAATGAACGTGGGCAACGTCACAAAGGCCAACAGGCGCGCGCCAAGCAAGGCCAGCCGTTTGCGGCGGCGCTTGGTAATATCGCGGCGCACTTTCGCAAGTTCGCGTTCACGGTCCGCCGCAATGCGCGCCATGCGCGATTGTGCAACATTCAGCGGGTCCTCGCCGGTTGCAGGCGCGGTTTCGCCGCGCAACGCAACTTCGCGCGAGGGGCTTTTTTCCCCGTCATCCAGCAAATCCAGCATGGTGGACCGCGCAAAGGGGTCTATGCCGCGCTGGCGTAAAATAAGCACGGCTTCATAGGCGGATGTCGCGCGGATGCCGTGTTTCTGGGCCACCCGCATGGCCATGCGCAACTGGCGCGCGGTCAGGCCTTCGCTGCGGATTGCCTCAATCGTCAGGGCCACATCTGCCCCCCCCTCGACATCGGCGGAATGGGCGGCCATGTCTACGGTCGGGGGTGTTTCGGTGGCGTTGGCTTGTTCGGGATGTGGGGCGGTTTGCGCCGGTTCTTCCGCAGGCGTGGTCTGCGCGCGGGCCGTGCCGGTGTGCGATGAGTGCGCTGGCGCGCGGTCACCTTGTGGCGGCGCCGCCCTGGAGCGTTTTTGCACGCTTATGGCTGCAACGGGCCGGGATGCTGGTTGCGGCGCTGCGGCAGCGGGCGCCACATCAGCGCCCGCAACGGCCGACAGGGTTGCGGATTGCGCAGTTCTGCGCAGGCGAAAACGCTGGGATTTAACTGGAGTAGTCATACAGTTCTTTCGCTTGTTCAAGCGTATCAAAAAAATACATCTTGCCATCCCGCAGCACAGCAGCAGAACTGCAGAATTGCTGCAAGGTTTCTACCTGATGCGATACAATTACAAGGCCGGATTGATCGAACCGTTCCTGCATGACCGTTCCCGCGCGCTTGTTGAATGCGGTATCCGTGGTCGATGGCATCCCCTCATCCACCAGATACAGGTCGAAATTCATGGCCAGCATCAACGCAAGTGCCAGACGCGCGCGCATACCGGCGCTGTAGGTGCCAATAGGCATATCGAAATATTCGCCGATATCACACATCCAGCGGCAGAACGCTTCCACATAATCCGGGTCAAGGCTGTAGAGCGTTGCGATGTAGCGGATATTTTCCGTGGCCGTGTGTTTGGTGATCAGCCCACCCATGAACCCCAGCGGAAAGGACACACTGCAATTGCGGTGAATTTTTCCACTGTCGGGTTTTTCCAGCCCTGCCATCATGTTGATGACGGTGGTTTTCCCTGTCCCGTTCTGGGCCAGCACGCCCAGCCGCATGCCCGGTGTTATGGTAAAGCTGGCATCGGCCAGAATGACCTTGTGCTGTGTGCCGGTCCAGTAGGATTTGCTGACACTCTCGAAGCTTAACATACCTGCATACACCTGAAACTTATAGAGAACGGATACAAACGTGGTCTGGTCGCGCGACATTACGATGAAAGGGTATCTAGTTCGATAATGCGGCGAAAATATGGGTAACGCGTGCAACAAACAAGGGCGTCAACTCGTTTTTGGGCCACAGGGTGTCGGGCAAAAACAGGCCCCACCCGAACCTGTCCCGGCTGTTTCTGCCCGCCTGCAGCGCGGATACGGTGGATAAAGGGGTCCATTCCTGCGGCAACACGCGCTGCCCTATCGGGGTTTCTTGACAGCGGGACTATTCTTGAAAATCCTGTGTGACCCAATGCAGGCCTGACTTTATGATGATTTTACAAAGCAGTCCCTTGAATTCAAACGCGCATTTTTACAATGCCTTGCACAAGCCCCAGACAAGACGCCATGTTTTATTGGGTTTTCTGGTGACCCCGGCAGGATTCGAACCTGCAACCTGCCCCTTAGGAGGGGGCTGCTCTATCCAGTTGAGCCACGGGGCCATGTGCTCTTGCAATAGCGTGTCAGGAGGCGCTTGTCACGGGGGTGGCTTCGCTCTTGCTCATTGTTATGATCAGGCGCTAACATCATCTTCGACCCAACTCTGACAGGATTACGGATTTGCCCCCTTATCTGCCCCCTGAAAGCCACCGCCCCCTGACGCTGCGGGATGTCTCTGATGCAAGCGGTGTCAGTGAAATGACAGTCAGTCGCGTGTTGCGCAACCGTGCGGATGTGTCGCCCGCAACCCGCGACAAGGTGCTGGCCGCCGCCAAGGCGCTGGGCTATGTGCCCAACAAGATCGCCGGTGCATTGGCCAGCCAGCGTGTCAATCTGGTGGGGGTGGTTATACCGTCGCTGGCCAATATGGTGTTTCCCGAAGTGCTGGGCGGTATTTCCGACGCGCTGGAGGATTCGGGGCTGCAACCTGTGTTCGGTGCGACAGATTACAAGCCCGAGCGCGAGGAGAATGTCATCTATGAAATGCTGTCATGGCGCCCGTCTGGCATGATTCTTGCGGGGCTGGAGCATTCGGAAGCCGCGCGTGCCATGCTGGCTGCAGCCGGTGTTCCGATTGTCGAGATCATGGATATTGACGGCACCCCGATCGATTCCATGGTGGGGATTTCCCACAAACGTGCAGGTCGCGAAATGGCCGAAGCGATCCTGGCCGCAGGTTATCGCCGGATCGGGTTCATGGGGTCCAAAATGCCCGATGACCACCGCGCGCGCAAACGGCTGGAAGGGTTCACCGAAGCGCTGACCGCGGCAGGGGTATCGCTGGCGGCAACCGAGCATTACGCGGGCGGGTCGTCGCTGGCCAAGGGGCGCGAAATGACAGCGGCCATTCTGCAGGCCAACCCGGACCTTGATTTCCTGTATTATTCCAACGACATGATCGGTGCAGGCGGGTTGCTGTACTGTCTGGATCAGGGGCTTGATGTGCCGGGGAAAATCGGGCTTGCGGGGTTCAACGGGCTGGAATTGCTGGACGGCTTGCGCTTGCGACTGGCCACAACAGATGCCTGCCGCCGCGAAATTGGCCAGCAGGCTGCCGAAATCGTTGCGGGTAAAAACAAGGACGGCACCATCGGCGGCAGGATCATCGAACTTAGTCCGCGCATGGCGCCCGGCGATACGATCCGCCAAATACGCTAGCGCGCAACAGGGGCCGGTTGCGGGGCTTTCCCTTGGCGGACAGGGGCGCTAAACACGGTTCCAAACCAAAGCAACGGGGCCGGACAGATGGCGATGGACAAGAATTTTCAGGCGCAGACCGCCGAGCGGCGCATTGCCGAGATGTGGCACGCGCAAAACGCCTTTGCAGCAGGCGCGAACAAGCGCCGCGATGACGCCTTCAGCATCATGATTCCGCCGCCCAATGTGACGGGCAGCCTGCATATGGGCCATGCATTCAACAACACGCTGCAAGATATTCTGGTGCGGTGGAAACGCATGCAGGGCTTTGATACGCTGTGGCAACCCGGACAGGACCATGCAGGCATTGCCACGCAGATGGTTGTTGAACGCGAACTGGCCAAGCAAGGCAAGAAGCGCACCGATTTCACCCGCGATGAATTTCTGGCCAAGGTCTGGGAGTGGAAGGCGCAATCGGGCGGTACCATTATCGGACAGTTGCAGCGGTTGGGTTGTTCGCTGGACTGGTCGCGCAATGCCTTTACCATGTCGGGCGCACCCGGAGCGCCCGCAGGCGAGGATGGCAATTTCCACGATGCCGTCATCAAAGTGTTTGTGGAGATGTACAACAAGGGCCTGATCTATCGCGGGAAACGATTGGTCAACTGGGACCCGCATTTTGAGACAGCGATTTCCGATCTGGAAGTTGAGAATATCGAGACTGACGGCCATATGTGGCATTTCAAATACCCGCTGGCTGGTGGCGAAAGTTATGAGTATTTGGAGCAAGATGAAGACGGGACGGTGATTTTCCGCGAGATGCGGGACTATATTTCCATTGCGACGACGCGGCCTGAAACCATGTTGGGGGACGGGGCGGTTGCAGTTCATCCATCAGATAAACGTTATGCGCCAATTGTTGGAAAACTATGTGAAATCCCGGTTGGTCCGAAAGAGCATCGCCGCTTGATCCCGATTATCACTGATGAGTATCCGGATCCCGCCTTCGGGTCTGGCGCGGTCAAGATTACCGGTGCGCATGACGCCAATGATTATGGCGTGGCCAAGCGCGGCGGGATACCGATGTATCGGTTGATGGACACGCGCGCGCAGATGCGCGCGGATGGCGCAGCCTATGCCGAGGCCGCCGCGATTGCGGGTGCTGTGGCGCGCGGTGAGCGGGTGCTGTCCGAGGCAGAGGCCGACGCGCTGAACCTTGTGCCTGACCATCTGCGGGGCCTTGACCGCTATGCGGCGCGTGAACGCGTGGTGGAAGAAATCACGGCCGAGGGGTTGGCGGTGATGACCCGTGCGGATGATCCGCGGCTGGGGCGCAAGCCGGGTGCGGAGGATGACCCCGCTGAACTGGTGCCGCTGGTTGAGGCGAAGAAGATCATGCAACCCTTTGGCGACAGGTCCAAAGTTGTGATTGAGCCGATGTTGACGGACCAGTGGTTTGTTGATGCCGAAAAGGTCGTCGGGCCGGCGCTGGATGCGGTGCGCGATGGCCGTGTGAAGATCATGCCGGAGAGCGGCGAGAAGACCTATTACCACTGGCTGGAGAATATTGAACCGTGGTGCATTTCGCGGCAATTGTGGTGGGGGCATCAGATTCCGGTTTGGTATGATGAAGACGGGAAGATGTTTTGCGCTCCGACAGAGGCGGATGCCCAAGATATGGCGCAAGGACGAAAGTTAATGCGCGACCCCGACGTGCTTGACACATGGTTCTCCTCGGGCCTTTGGCCCATCGGGACGCTGGGCTGGCCGGAGCGGACGGAGGAGTTGCAGAAATACTTTCCGACCAGCGTGTTGATCACCGGACAGGACATTCTGTTCTTCTGGGTCGCGCGCATGATGATGATGCAATTGGCGGTGGTGGATGAAATACCATTCCACCATGTCTATCTGCATGGGCTGGTGCGCGATGCCAAGGGCAAGAAGATGTCCAAATCCCTTGGTAATGTCGTTGATCCGCTGGAAATCATTGATGAATACGGCGCGGATGCGCTGCGCTTTACCAATGCGGCCATGGCCAGTATGGGCGGGGTGCTGAAGCTGGATACAAGCCGCATTGCGGGGTATCGCAATTTCACCACCAAGCTGTGGAATGCATGCCGCTTTGCCGAGATGAACGGGGTTTGGGACAAGCACAGCACGCAGGCGGCCCCGCCGCAGGCGCAGGCGACCGTCAACCGCTGGATCATTGGCGAAACCGCGCAGGTGCGCGAAGCTGTCGATGCGGCGCTGACTGATTACCGCTTTAATGATGCGGCGAATGCGCTGTATGCCTTCGTTTGGGGCAAGGTGTGTGACTGGTATGTGGAATTCGCCAAGCCCCTGTTTGATGGCGATCAGGCGCAGGAAACCCGCGACACAATGGCATGGGTGTTGGATCAGTGCATGATCCTGTTGCACCCGATCATGCCGTTTATCACAGAAGAATTGTGGCAGCTGACAGGGGCGCGCGACAAGCTTTGCGCGCATGCCGACTGGCCGGAATACGGGGCGGACCTGGTGGACGCTGGGGCCATGCGGGAAATGAACTGGGTGATCGGACTGATTGAAACCATCCGATCTGCGCGCCAGCAATTGCGCGTGCCGGTAGGGTTGAAGCTGAACATGGTGCAACTGGACCTGAACGCGGAGGGGCAGGCGGCCTTGGCGCGCAATATGGCGCTGGTGTCGAAACTGGCGCGTATTGCGTCGCTGGAACAGGTGGATGCGCTGCCCAAAGGGTCCATTACTGTGGCGGTCGAAGGGGGTACGTTCGGCCTGCCGCTGGAAGGGGTGATTGACATTGCCGCCGAAAAGGACCGGCTGCAAAAGACCCGAGCCAAGGCCGAGAAGGAACGTGCGGGCATTGAGGGGCGCTTGAACAACGCCAAATTCGTGGCCAGTGCGCCAGAAGAGGTTGTGAGCGAGGCGCGCGAAAAATCCGCTTTGCTGGCCGAGGAGATCGACCGCCTTGGCGGCGCCTTGGCGCAGTTGCAAGATATTGGCTGATCAAAGGGGCGCAGGGGTTACCCCTGTGCCCCGTCCAGTGGCCCAAGGGCGCGCCCGTCTTCGACTGGGGGGAAGGGCGTGGTGTTTTCAGCGTCAAACAGGCTGCCCAGCCGTTCGACTGCGGCCAGCATCATGGTTTGTTCCCAGCTTTCCAGTTTTCGAAACCGCGTGGTGAAGCGTTCATGCAAGGGGTCGGGCGTCTGGTCCAGCAGGGCGCGGCCTGTGTCTGTCAAGATAACCCATATCGCGCGCCGGTCCGAATGCCTGCGTTCGCGCCGCACCAGCCCGCGCAGCTCCAACTTGTCAATCTGGGTTGAAATCGTCGCCTGACCAACCCCCAGCGCGCGCGCAATGTCGCGCGGCATTTCCTGCCCGTTTTTTGCCAGCGTATACAGCACAAGCAATTGCGCCTGCGACAGATTGGACGCCCGCGCCATAGCGCGCGCGTTCCCTTCCAGTGCGTGCATGATGCGACGCAGCGCAATCAGCGTGTCAGAAGATCGGTCGGTCACGTCAGCCTTGCAATTACGGAATGGGTAGTGGCGACATTGCCGTGTGGGCGGCATAAGTTCAAGGGGCAACTTGTGGGCATTACCTTCTGGATGCGAGAAAGTGCTTTGTCATACAAATAATTATGTAAACGAAGCAATTTTGCTGAAGTTTGTGGATTGTCCGCCATAAATATTCCTTAAATGCCTGAAATTTATTATATAAATTGTCAAGTTTGATAAGAATATGCTTAAGGTTGAAAAATTTTTAGATGTCGCTATATATCGAAAGCCAAAGGAAACGACCAGAAAATGAGCACATGTCGAAAGAAAACCTGAAAATCGTAAGCGCAACCGGTGATCTGTTGCACCTTCGCAAGCCATGCAAGGAAGACGGGTCAGAGGTGTGGAAGCTGGTAGCAGCCTGTCCGCCGCTGGATCAGAATTCGATGTATATGAACCTTGTTCAGTGCGACCATTTTGCAGAAACCTGCATTCTGGCAGAACGCGACGCGCAGGTTCTGGGCTGGATTTCCGGCCACATTCCGCCCGACCAGCCGGACACAATTTTCGTCTGGCAAGTGGCAGTGCACAGCGATGCGCGCGGGTTGGGCTTGGGCAAGCGGATGTTGGCCGCGCTGTTGAACCGTCCTGCCTGTGCCGACGTGCAGGCGCTTGAAACCACGATCACCAAGGGAAATGCCGCGTCCTGGGGCCTGTTTCGCAGCTTCGCGCGCGATCTGGGCGGCCGGCTGTCGGATGCGCCGCATTTTGACCGCGACACCCACCTTGATGGCCAGCATGCGACCGAGCATCTGGTTAAAATAAGCCTGCCACGCAAGGCGCTGCGGATCGCGGCCTGACTCTCGCCCCCGCAGCATTTAATCATAAATTGAAAGGCCAAAAGCCATGACACACGGTTCCAAGACCGATATTTACACACGCCGCGAATCGCAGGCGCGCAGCTATTGCCGCGCCTTCCCGGTAACCTTCACCAAGGCGCAAAACGCCACCATGACCGATGCCGACGGGCGCAGCTACACCGACTTTCTGGCGGGCTGTTCGTCGCTGAATTATGGGCATAACGACCCTGATATGAAAGCCGCGCTTGTGGATCATATCAGCCGTGATGGTGTGTCCCATGGGCTGGATATGCATACTGACGCGAAAGCCGCGTTTCTGGACGCGTTCGAGCGGCTGATTCTGACGCCGCGCGGCATGGACTACAAGTTCATGTTCACTGGACCCACCGGCACAAACGCGGTCGAGGCCGCCATGAAGCTGGCCCGCAAAACCACCGGGCGCGACACCATCATCGCCTTTACCAACGGGTTTCATGGCATGACCATGGGCGCTCTGGCGGCCACTGGCAATGCGGGCAAGCGGGCAGGGGCAGGCATGTCCTTGTCGGGAGTGGTGCGTATGCCCTTTGAGGGGGCTATGGAAGGTGTTGATTCCCTGGCCATGATCCGCGCCATGCTGGAAAACCCGTCCAGCGGGATTGATGCGCCTGCCGCGTTCCTGATTGAACCGGTGCAGGGCGAAGGCGGGTTGAACGCCGCCAGCACCGAATTTCTGAAAGGGCTGCAAGCACTGGCGCGCGAACATGGCGCGCTGGTCATCATGGATGACATTCAGGCAGGTGTCGGGCGTACTGGCCCCTTCTTCAGCTTTGAAGGGATGGGCATTCAGCCCGACCTGATCCCGCTTGCGAAATCGCTGTCGGGGATGGGGCTGCCCTTTGCGGGGCTGCTGATCCGCCCGGATCTGGATGTATGGAAACCTGCCGAGCATAACGGCACCTTCCGCGGCAATAACCATGCCTTTGTGACCGCGCGTGTGGCCCTTGAAAAATTCTGGGCCAATGATGCGTTCCAGCGCCAGACCGAAGCGAAATCAGCCTTTCTGACGGAACGCCTGCGCGCGATTGCTGCGCATGTTCCCGGTGCCACCCTGAAGGGGCGCGGCATGATGCAGGGTGTTGATGTGGGCAGCGGTGACATGGCAGCGGATATTTGCGCAACATGCTTTGAACACGGGCTGATCATCGAAACATCGGGCGCCCATGACGAAGTGGTGAAAGTTCTTGCGCCCCTGACGATTCCGCAAGACCAATTTGCGGCCGGACTTGATATTCTGGAAACCGCCGTGAAGGCGCAAACCAGTCAGAAAATTGCAGCGGAGTAAGCAGGCATGATCATTCGTGACTTTCACAAGGAAAAAACCACCGACCGGCGCGTAGGCGCCCAACAATGGGAGTCGGTGCGTTTGTTGCTGGCTGATGACGGGATGGGGTTTTCGTTCCACATCACCACCATTGCGGCGGGCAGCGAACATACGTTCCATTACAAGAACCACTTTGAAAGTGTGTATTGCATTTCGGGCGAAGGCAGCATCGAAGATCTGGCCACGGGCGACGTGCATGAATTGCGCCCCGGTGTGATGTATGCGCTGAACCTGCATGACAAGCACACCCTTCGGTGCAAGACGGAAATGGTGTTCGCGTGCTGCTTCAACCCGCCTGTGACGGGGAAGGAAGTTCACCGCGAAGACGGGTCCTACGCACTTGAAAATTCCTGAACCAAAGGCGGGCAGGGGTGAAAAGCTACCTGCCCAAATCCCAATGACGCACACTGTTGAGAAAATCGGCGGCACTTGCATGAGCCGCGCGCGCGAATTGCTTGACACGCTTTATGTCGGTGACCGCGACCAAGCCGCAATTTACAACCGCGTTTTTGTCGTATCCGCGTTTGGCGGCATTACCAACATGCTGCTGGAACACAAGAAAACCGGGTCACCCGGTGTGTATGCCCGTTTTGCCCATGACGATAGTGGTGCAGGCTGGGGCGACGCACTGCGCGACACGGCCGCGCGCATGTGCGAAATCCACGGCGAGATTCTGGACCATGACGGTGACCGCGACCGCGCCGATGCGTTCGTGCGCGACCGCATTGAAGGGGCGCGTGCGTGTTTGCTGGATCTGCAGCGCCTTGGGTCATACGGGCATTTCCGTATTGACCAGCAAATGCAGACCGTGCGCGAATTGCTGTCGGGCATGGGCGAGGCGCATTCTGCCTTCGTCACAGCGCTTCTTTTGCAACGTCGCGGCGTGAATGCGCGCTTTGTGGACTTGTCCGGTTGGCGTGATGACTGCAACCCCGACTTGTCAGAACGCTTGAATAAAGCGATGGAAGGCATTGATCTGACTTTGGAATTGCCTATCGTAACAGGATATGCCCATTGCGCTGAGGGGCTGATGCGCGAATATGATCGTGGCTATTCCGAAGTGGTCTTTGCCCATCTTGCTGCCCAGACGCGCGCGGCGGAAGCGATTATTCATAAGGAATTTCACCTGTCATCGGCCGACCCCAAAATTGTGGGCGAGGAAAACACCCGCAAGATTGGACGAACCAGCTATGATGTGGCCGACCAGCTGTCCAATCTGGGTATGGAAGCCATTCACCCGAATGCGGCGCGCGTGTTGCGCCGCGCGGATGTGCCCTTGCGCGTGAAACACGCGTTTGAACCCGAAGACCCCGGCACGCTGATTGGACCCGATGGGGGCAGTGCGGGGCGCGTGGAAATGGTCACCGGCCTTGGGGTGCATGCGTTCGAAGTGCATGAACCCGACATGGTGGGCGTGAAGGGCTATGATGCGTGCATTCTGGACGCGCTGGCGCGGCACAATATCTGGATCGTGTCCAAACATTCCAATGCCAACACCATCACGCATTATCTTAGCGGGACATTGAAGGCCATCCGCCGTGTTGAACGCGACATCCTGAAAACCTATCCCAATGCCGAAGTGACGGCGCGGCCCTTGGCCATGGTGTCGGTGATCGGGTCGGATATAAGCGAGATTTCGGTTCTGGCGCGTGGACTGGCCGCGCTGGAGGATGCGGGCATCAAGGCTTTGGCAGCCCAGCAGGGTTTGCGCCGTGTCGAGGTGCAGTTTCTGTTGCCGCGCGACAGCAAGGACGAGGCCATCAAGGTGTTGCATCATGCCATGGTCACCAAGGCCGAAGCTGCCCCTGCGAAGGTTACCGCCCCGCGCAAGGCCGCCTGAAGCAACACTGTTGCTGAAAATTCAACAAAAGGCCCGCAACTATTCTGTTGCGGGCCTTTTGTTGTCATCCCTTGCGGTCTGGTCCGAAAACAGCGTCCTGTAACTTGGCCACATTGGCCACCAGTCGCGGCAGGCGGCGGATGATCTTGCGGATTTCCAACTGCGTCTCCAGCTTGGTCGCAGGGTCCCCCAGAACCGCGCGCCCTGCGGGGACATTGGTGAACACCCGGCTGGCCCCGCCCACAATCGCATCATCGCCCACGAAAATATTGTCATTCACCGCCACTTTGCCCGCCAGCAGGACACGGTTGCCAATGCGCGCGGACCCCGCGACACCGGCCATGCCGCACATCATGCAATCTTCGCCCATCTGGACATTATGGCCGATCTGGCAGACCGAATCTATCTTGGTGCCCGACCCGATGACCGTGTCGCGGACAGTGCCGCGGTCGATGGATGAATTCGCGCCCAGTTCCACGTCATCCCCGATGCGCACCGCGCCCAGGGACTGGATGCGGTGCCATTTTTGCGCGCGCAGCTGGCGTTCCCCCGACAGGCTGGCGCGTACATCTTCTGCGCCGGACGGTTCGGGCGTGACAAAACTGAACCCGCACCCGCCCACAACGCAATTGGGCTGGCCAATGAACCGCGCGCCAATGACCACACGCGCGCCAATGCGCGCGCCCGCGTGCAAGATAACATCTGCGCCAATCACCACATCTTCCGCCACAGTCACATTCGGGGCAATGCGGGCATTCGGGCCAATGACCGCGCGCGCGCCAATGCTGGTAAACGGGCCAATGCAGGCGCCATCAGCCACCTGCGCTGACGGATGAATAAAGGATTGCGGGTGAATGCCCGTGCCGAAATCATAGCCCGGATCCAGCAATTCTGAAATGCCTGCCATGGCCCAGCGGGGGCGGGGGGCAAACAGCGCGGCCTTCAGACCCAGCGCCTGCCAGTCCGCGCCGTGCCATAAAACGGCGGCCTGTGCCTGCCCCTGTGCCAGCCCTGCGGCATATTTCGGGTCCATCGCCATGGCCAGCGCATCCGGCCCGGCCTGCGCGGGTTCGGCCGCATGGGTGATGGTCAGATCAAGCGCCCCTTCGGCGCGTAAACCCAGCGCATGGGCGATTTCCGCGATGGTATGGGTCATATGTGGCACTCCGCAAGGATAGTTCTGCCGTCTTCCATAGCGAAACACGGGCCCCCCTGCCAGCCCCCCGCGCCAGCCCCCCTGCCACGCCTGCACATTATGCCGGGGCTTGCCCTGCTGGGAGATTCCTGACAGGTGAAAGACACGAAAGGAACCCGCCATGCCAGACACCCCAGCCCCCCCGCCCGAAAAGCCCAAACGCCCCCAGCAGGTTTACACGCTGCTGGTCGAACTGGGGCATATGCCCGGTGACAGCCTGCCCAAAGGGGCAACGGGTGCCGGCCTTCTGGTCTATGCCACCGGCGTGGACGAGGCCGAGGCCGTGCGCGAAACCGTGGCCGTGCTGAAACAGGCCGATCTGCGCCCGCTGGATGTGACAAGCTATGGCACCCTGGACGAACGCCTTGCGGCGGGCGATGATGTGCCACAGGAAGAACGCGAGCTGATGGCGCGCGCGCTGGCCGAAAATGCCGTGATTGTCGCGCAGAAAACATGGTTCAATGATGCCGATGAAAATGACTGATACGCTTTGCCCCGTTGCCCTGACCCGCGACCTGATCCGCTGCCCGTCCATAACGCCGGAAGAAGGCGGGGCGCTGCAACTGCTGCAGTCCGTCCTTGAGGGGGCAGGGTTCACCTGCATTCGTGTGGACCGCAACGGCACGCCCAACCTGTTTGCACGCTGGGGCGCGCGCGGCCATGCGCGGACATTGGGGTTTAATGGCCATACCGATGTGGTGCCGCTGGGCAACCCGGACGACTGGACGCGCGCCCCTTTCGGCGGGGAAATCGACGCAGGCCGTATCTGGGGGCGCGGCGCATGTGACATGAAATCGGGCGTTGCGGCGTTTGTTGCGGCGGCGGTGGGTTTCGTGCGCGCCACCCCGCCGGACGGGGCCGTAATCCTGACCATCACCGGCGATGAAGAAGGGCCGGGGCGGGATGGCACGCTGGCGCTACTGGACTGGATGGCCCCGCGTGGCGAGGCGATGACTGATTGCATCGTGGGCGAACCCACCTGCCCGAATACCATGGGCGAGATGATCAAGATCGGGCGGCGGGGATCGTTGAACGCGCATGTGGT
Source organism: Roseinatronobacter sp. NSM (assembly GCF_052379845.1). Taxonomy (NCBI): domain Bacteria; kingdom Pseudomonadati; phylum Pseudomonadota; class Alphaproteobacteria; order Rhodobacterales; family Paracoccaceae; genus Roseinatronobacter; species Roseinatronobacter sp. NSM. The sequence continues at coordinate 120,472 of NZ_JBQTCF010000007.1, forward strand.
GGCGCGCGGGCGGCAGGGGCACGCGGCCTATCCGGACCGCGCGGCAAACCCGCTGCCGGTTCTGGTGCGCTATCTGGACCGGCTGGCCCGCCATGAACTGGACCGTGGCACCGACCATTTCGACCCGTCCACATTGGCGCTGACAGGCATTGACGTGGGAAATCCCGCATCCAATATAATTCCCGCGCAAGGGCGTGCGACGCTGAACATCCGGTTCAATGACCTGCATTCCGGTGCCAGCCTGTCGGACTGGCTGCGCGATGTCGCGCAAGATGTCAGTGCGGGCACGGATGTGGCGCTGGAATTGACCATCCAGATTTCGGGCGAAAGTTTCCTGACACCGCCCGGACCGCTGTCAGAACTGGTGGCAGCTGCGGTCACTGCCGAATGCGGGGTGGTGCCGGTGCTGTCTACGTCCGGGGGCACGTCGGATGCGCGGTTCATCAAGAACCATTGCCCCGTCGTGGAATTCGGGCTGGTGGGCACATCGATGCATCAGGTGGATGAATACGCCGAAATTGACCAGATACATCAATTGAAAGCGGTCTATGGCCGTATCTTGCAGGACTATTTCACATGACCCTGTCCATTGCCCTGACAGAAGATATTGCCGCCTGTCATGCGTTGCGCCGTGCTGTGTTCATTGAGGAACAGGGCGTTAGCGTGATTGAAGAAGTGGACGGGCGCGACAGGGACGCGCTGCATCTGCTGGCGCGCAAGGACGGACGCGCGGTTGGCTGTGCGCGCCTGCTGGTGGCGGGGGGCACTGGCAAGATCGGGCGGGTTTGCGTGCTGGCGGACCTGCGCGGGCAGGGGATTGGCATTGCGCTGATCGACGCCGCGCTGGAGTGCCTGCGCCAGATTGACGGGGTCACACAGGCCAGACTGGGCGCACAGACACATGCGATCGGGTTTTATGAACGGCTGGGGTTTGTTGCCACGGGGCCGGAATATCTGGATGCGGGTATCGCGCATCGTGATATGCTTCGCCCGCTATAGGGCGAATGCGCCGTGACGGCACGCAGGACGCATGTTAAGGGTCGCGCATGATATGTGTTTTCCCATCGCTTGGCCCGCGCCCGTTCCGCCCCGCCCACCCACCCTCGGCAGGGGCGTTGCCCCTGCCTTGCGAAACGCGCGCGGGCCAAGCTGAATACAGGGGTGTTGCATGAAACAATTGCCAAGTCTGGATCAGTTGCGCGCCTGGATTGCGGAAAACCCCGCTGCCAGCAAGCGCGATATTGCCAAGGCCTTCGGGATCAAGGGCGGGGCAAAGATTGACCTGAAAGCGCTGCTGCGCGAGTTGGAAGGCGAAGGTATTCTGCCGCGACGGCGGGCGTCGGGCGGCAGCGGGGCCTTGCCCCCTGTGACGGTGCTGGAAATTCTGGCCCCCGATGCGCAAGGTGATCTGTTCGCGCGCGCCGTGGAATGGCGCAGCGAAGGACCTGCGCCGCGTATCCTGTTTCTGACGCGCAGTGATGACCCCGCCTTGGGTGAAGGGGACCGCGTTCTGGCCCGCATTGAGGCGATTCGCGGCCCTGATTACGATTACCAGGCCCGGCTGATGCGCAAGATCGGCACGAACCCTGCGCGCATTCTGGGTGTCTTTCGTAAATCGGCCGAAGGTGGCCGGGTTGTGCCCATCGACAAGGGCGCAGACCGGGACTGGCGCGTGTCTGCATCAGACAGTGCGGACGCGCAGGATGGCGAGTTGGTCCATGCCGAACCGCTGGGAAAGGGCCGCTTTGGCCCGCCGGCTGCGCGCATCATCGCGCGCCTTGGCGACCCCACTGCCCCGAAGGCCGTGTCGCTGATTGCCATTCATCAGCATGGTATCCGCGATGCGTTTCCCGATGTGGTGATTGCCGAAGCGGACCGCGCCGTTCCCCTGACGCTGGCAGGGCGGCGCGATCTGCGCGATCTGGAGTTGCTGACCATCGACCCATGGGATGCGCGCGACCATGATGATGCGATCATGGCCAGCGCGGACCCTGACCCTGAAAACGCGGGCGGTTTCATTCTGTGGGTGGCAATTGCGGATGTCGCGGCCTATGTGCGCCCCGGGTCCGAGCTGGATTTTGAGGCGCGCAGGCGCGGCAATTCCACCTATTTTCCCGACCGTGTTGTGCCGATGCTGCCTGATATTTTGTCAGGTGATCTGTGTTCGTTGCACGAAGGGGTGGACCGGCCCTGCATTGCATTGCGCATGGTGATTGATGCGCAGGGCACCAAGCTGACGCATGATTTTCACCGCGCGATGATGCGTTCGCGCGCGTCGCTGACCTATGAGCAGGCACAGGCGGCAGATGAAGGGCAGCTGGATGACGCGACCGCGCCGCTGGCGGACGGCTTGCGCGACCTGTTCGGGGCTTACCGCGCGCTGCGCCGCGCGCGCGACCGGCGCCACCCGCTGGATATTGACCTGCCCGAACGCCAGATCATCCTGTCCGATGAAGGGCGCGTGACGTCGGTTGCGTTCAAGGAACGGTTTGACGCGCATCGGCTGGTTGAGGATTTCATGGTCCTTGCCAATGTTGCCGCTGCCGAAACCCTGCGCGAAAAAGGCTCGGCGCTGCTGTATCGTGTGCATGAAGAACCCAGCCCCGAAAAAATGGAATCGCTGCGCGAACTGGCGCGTGAATCCGGCTTTTCCCTTGCCAAGGGACAGGTGCTGAAAACGCGCCATTTCAACCAGCTGCTGGCACAGGCCGAAGGCACGGAATTTGACGAACTGATCAATATGGCCACCCTGCGGTCCATGACGCAGGCCTATTACAATGCACAGAATTTCGGTCATTTCGGGCTGGCCTTGCGGGAGTATGCGCATTTCACATCGCCCATCCGGCGCTATGCAGACCTGATTGTGCACCGCGCGCTGATTGCGGCGCATCACTGGGGAGATGACGGGCTGACGAAATGGGATGTCGACCATCTGGATGAAACCGCCAAATCCATATCCGAGGCCGAGCGCCGGTCCATGGCCGCAGAACGTGACACCGCAGACCGCTATCTGGCAGCGTTCCTGGCCGAACGGGTCGGTGCGGAATTTACCGGGCGCGTTTCGGGCGTGGCGCGGTTTGGGGTGTTTGTGAAGCTGGATGAAACGGGCGCGGATGGTTTGGTGCCCATTCGTGCCATTGGGGATGAATATTTCCGCCATGACCCTGACGCACAAGTGCTGGAAGGGGAACGCACGGGGTTTCGCATTGGCCTTGGCCAGCGTGTCAAGGTCAAGCTGGCAGAAGCCGAACCCGTGACCGGCGGCTTGGCGCTGGAATTGCTGGAGGTGGAGGGCGAAGCACCACCCCGCAGCCCGCGCGGCAGGCATGGGCGCGGGCGCCCGGTCCGGCGGGCCGTGGGCAAACGCAAAACCGGCGAGGCGAAAGCCCGCAAGAAGGTCAAACGCAAGGGCGGCTGACATGTTCGGGCCTGTTCCGCCCGCAGGTTGCGACATGAACCGCGCTGGTTTGCGTATCATCTGAAACGGGTCTTTGCGCGCGGCACAGTGTGGGATATGTCGGGGAAAACAGGCGGCAGAAGGAAGCTCGGACATGACACTGACATTGGATCAAGCGCGCATCATTATTGCAAACACCCGGCAAAAAGGGCGCGAACTGGGGCTGAAGCCCCTGTCTGTTGTGGTGCTGGACAGTGGCGGCCATGTTCTGGCCTTTGAACGCGAAGATGGCGCGGCACCGGGAAGGTTCGCCATTGCACAGGGCAAGGCTTATGGCGCGGTCATGCTGGGCATGGCGGGGCGGGCGCAAATGGCGCGTGCCGAAGCGCAGGCTTATTTCATGGCGGCGGTGAATGGGGTGTATGGCGGGCAGGTGGTGCCTGTTCCCGGCGGTGTGCTGTTGCGCAAGGGCGGTGTTGTGGTCGGTGCCATTGGCGTGACGGGCGACACGTCGGACAATGACGCAGAGGCGGCGCTTGCAGGGGCCACAGCGGCCGGGCTGGATGGCGAAGCCTGAAAAGGGCGGGCGCCAGCGCTGCGTGCTTGTGGCGTCGTGCGGGTGTCAGTGCATCTCGCCCTGATATTCATACGCCAGACGCAAGCCGCCCCAATGCGCGCCGTTCACCATGATCGGGGCTGAAATGTCCTTCATCATCTTGTAGTCGCCACCGCCCATGTCGCGGCGGTAGATTTGTAACAGGAACGGTTTGGTATTCTGCCCGGCCCCCAAGCCGACGCGATCATTGAAGATGCGCCTGTTGCGTGCATTCGCGGCGTTCCAATCCGCATCGCCTGTCTGGCGTTTGGAAAATTTGCGGTTATGGGTGGGCAGGTACCCGTTGCGGTCCACTGCGGCGCAGAACGTGATTTTGGGGTTTGCTTGCAGCACCGCTTCCTGAAATGCGGGGAATAGGCGGTCTGTCAGCTCCGTAAACGGGGCAAGGTGTTGTTGGGGGTTGGTGCCGGGGATGGGCTGATAGGTGAAATCCATCAGTTGTGCCATGCTTATATCCCCACGTGCCACGGCCTGTTCCAGTGCTGCGGCCATGTCCGTGGCTGTGGTCTGCACCAAGTCAATCATGCCCGCGTCGTCTGATGCGCCGCCAAGTTCGACAGTTTTCTGCACCATCGATTCACTGATATCGACGACTGTATCGAGTTGCGCGCGCGCGTCATGCAAATGCGCGGCGGTTTCTGAAATACCGTTTTTCACCTTGGCGAAAACTGGCATGAAGCTGCTGTTGGCGGCATCGACATCGGCGGCCTTGGTCAGGATTTCAGTGACAGAGGCTTCGCTTTGAGCGACTTTTTCGATAATCTGGCCCAAGGCGTCTTCAATGTCGCTGCTGTCCTTCAGGGTCTGGCTGGCATCCTTGGCAATACCGCCCGAATCCTTCTGAAGTTTTGAGATGCTACCTGTCAATTCCTCGATGGACAAGGTAATGCCTTGGGTTGTTTCGGCCGTCTGGTGCGACAGGCGGTCAATTTCCTGTGCGACAACCGCGAAACCACGGCCCGCGTCGCCAGACCGGGCCGCTTCTATCCGGGCATTGATGGACAGCATATTGACCTGTTGGGCTATGTCCTTGATGGCATTGGCGCGATTGGACATTTCACCCAAGGTGCGGGTGATGGTGGCCATGGTTGCGTCAAGGGTCTGGACCCATTCCGCGACAGTCTGGCTTTTTTCAAGGGTCGCGCGAATGCACGCGGCGGAATGTCCGACTGTTTCCAGCGTGTCGGTTACTGTCGTGCCAACATGTTCCGCGGCAGTTCGGACCGATGTGTTCGCCCTTGAAATATGCTGTGCGGCTGTCTGGGCATCATTCACAAGCGTGACCTGAGAGTGCATGACAGTATCGAGCATATCCACACAGGCATGGATCAAAACGACATTATGCCCCAGCTCCACAGATTGGCGCGCCAACAGGTCCAGTTCGAACTGGGAGCTTGAAATTGAGGAAGGTTGAAACATGTGCGCGCGTGCCCCGGAAAAAGACGACCTGACACAGCTTCTACGCCAAAGATTAAATTTCCGTTTCCCATACGGGAAAAACGCGTGGTCCCTTCAGCCCAACGGCACCACGCAGTCGCAAATCCGCAACCGCACCTTCGCGCCGATATCAATACTTGCGCCTGCGCCCGAAATCACCAGCATGCAGCGCTCCCCGTCCTGAACCCAGAACAACTGGTCATGGCCGCGGAATTCGCGCCCCACTACGGATGCCGTGCCGTCAGGGTCGGGTTCCAGCATGATCTGTTCAGGGCGCACCGACAGCGACACTGCCCCGTTTGCCGCCCGGCTTAGGGGCAGGCTGCCGAATTCGGTCTGCACTTCCATCCCTGACGCCGTGCCAGTCAAAATGTTGGACCTTCCAAGGAAGGACGCCACAAAGGCCGAAACGGGATTGCGATAAATCTCATCAGGGGTGCCGATCTGGACAACGCGCCCGGCTTCCATAACGGCAATCCGGTCGGCCACGGCCATGGCTTCTTCCTGATCATGGGTGACCAGAATAGCCGCAGATCCGGCTGCTTTCAGCAGTTTGCGCACTTCCTGGCGGGTTTCCACGCGCATGGCGGCGTCAAGGTTCGAAAACGGCTCGTCCATCAGCACCAGCGGCGGGGCCACCGCAAGGGTGCGCGCCAGCGCCACGCGCTGTTGCTGACCGCCCGACAATTCATGCGGTTTGCGCCCCTCCAGCCCCGAAAGACCGACAAGTGCCAGCATTTCCTGGGCGCGGTCCTGCGCGGCCTTGCGGGGCAGTTTGCGCAGGCCGAACTTCACATTGTCCAACACACTCAGATGCGGAAACAACGCATAATCCTGAAACACGAACCCGATTCCGCGCGCTTCAGGGGGCAGTCTGGTTATATCCTGCCCGCGCAGGCTGACGGTCCCGGTATCTGGCGCTTCAAACCCGCCGATCATACGCAAGGTTGTGGTTTTTCCGCAGCCCGACGGACCAAGCAGGGCCAGCATTTCCCCTTCGCCCAGATCAAAGCTGACGCGTTCAACCGCTGGCGCATCCCCATAGGGAAAATGCTTGCGCAGGCGCGATACCGTCAACAGAATTTTCTGGGGCTTTGGCCGGAATCCCGATGGCGTTGCCTCGGCGGGCATTTTGAAACTCAGGCTTTTGGGCAGGGTGGTCATGACATGCGTTTCCTTGGCCGTTATCCGGCCTTCTTGTCATGGCGCAAAACGAAGCCCACGAAAAGGGCTGAAAAGGCCATGATTGCGGCGGCATAGGGGGCGGCCTCCATCAGCATGCCTTCGGATGTGCGCGAAAACATGGTGATCGACAAGGGCCGGAAACCCGTAGGCGCCAGCAAGAAGGCGATGGGCAGTTCCTTCATGGCGATGACAAAAACCAGCACCATGCCCGCCACCACACCGGGGCGGATTGTGGGCAGTGTGACGCGCGCGAACACCATAAACGGGCCGTGCCCCAGCGCGCGGGCCGCTTCCTCGATGGAGGGGCGGGCCTGATACAGCGCGGACCGGATGGGACCCAGCGCAAGCGCAAGAAAACTAAGCGCATAGACCGAGATCAGCAGGACTTGGGTCTGATACAGAAACCGTGCCGCGTTCAGCGAAAAGAACACGAAGGCCAGCGCGAAGGCCAGTGCAGGCACTGCATAGCCCACGAAGGCCATTCTGTTGATGAATGTCGACAGTGGCGAGGGGTAGCGCACCGCAAGCACCGCCACCGGCAGGGCCATGGCAGCGGCCATCAGCGCCGACGGCACTGCAACGGACAGCGATTGCGAGAATGCGCGCAACAATGCCGGCATCACGGCAGGCAGATCATCAAGCCGCACCATCCAGAAGCTTAGCACCGCAATGGGCAACCCCACCGAGGCCAGGACCACCAGCCCGACAAAGCCCCATCCTGTGGCCTGAAGGGCAGGGGGCAGGGCCAGGCGGCGGCGTGCGGTGCCTGCGCCTGACCCGGTGCGCGAATAATGTGCCCCCTCGCGCAGGCGGCTTTCCCACCACACGACTGACAGCGCGATGGCAATCAGCATCAGCGCCAGCCACGCCGCATAAACGCGGTCAAACATGACCGAGTATTGAATATAAATGGCGTAACTGAACACCTCATAGCGCATCAGGGCGACCGCGCCAAAATCACCTATCACATACAGTCCCACGACCAGCCAGCCCGCCATAAGCGCGGGCATCAGATGGGGCAGGGTAACACGAAAAAACACCTCGCGCGGGGTCGCGCCCAGGGCGCGCGCAGCTTCTTCCAGCGACTGGTCCAGCCCGGCAAACGCCGCGCGCAGGTTCAGATAGATATAGGGAAAGGTATATAGCGATAACGCGAGCGTTGCGCCCCAAAGCCCCTGCAGGCGCGGAATGGTGACGCCAAAGACCTGATTCATGAACCCGAAATTGCCCGACAGGCCAATCAACGCATAGGCCATCACATAGCCCGGTGTCGCCAGTGGAATGACTGCCAGAATATTGACCAGCCTTCGATATTTCAGGTTTGTGCGGCTGACAAGCCATGCCAGGGGCAGCGCAATGAGTGTCGCAAGCGCCAATGTGCAGAACACCAACGCCAGCGTGTTTCGCAAAAGCTGCAGGGTGCGCGGGCGCGTGAACATGTCGATCACCGTTGACATGTCGGCCTGCGCGGCGCGCATGAACAGCCAGATCAGCGGCAATACCATCAGGCCCCCGATCGCAAGACCGAGGGCCGAGAAGATGACCCGCGCCCGTGGCATATGCCACGGGCGGGGCTGTATGGCGGTGCTCAGGCTCAAATCAGCCCAACTTCACGCAGCATCTCCAATGTGCCTTCCAGATCGCCAATCATGTTCAGGTCCACTTCTGGCGCAACACGGATCACATCGTCAAGGTTGATATCCTGACGTGTAACGATCGTGCCGGGAATGATCGGGAATTCAGACACTTCGCCGGTGAAATACTGTTGCGCGGCAGGCGATAGCAGGAATTCGACGAAGGCATGCGCATCTTCCTTCTGCGCGGAGCTTTCCAGAACGCCCATGCCCGCAACCAACAGCAGGTTGCCAATGTCACCTTCATTGGTGAACAATGTCTGCGTAACAGGGAAGTCCGCATCCCGGTTCAGAAAGCGGTTCAGGTAATAATTGTTGGTAACCGTTATATCGGCTTCGCCATCGCCAATAGCCTGAATGGCGGCGGTGTTGTTGCGCACGGCGATGGGGTCATTGGCGGCGATCCCTTCCAGCCATTCGCGCGCGGCGTCATCCCCATGCGCGACACGCAGCGCGGTGACATGCGCCAGAAATGACCCGTTGGTGACCGGCAGGGCAATCCGGCCCTTCCATTTTTCGTCTGTCAGCTCAAACAAGGACGCGGGCAGGTCTTGTGCGCTTACGCGCTCGGGGGAATAGGCGATGACGCGGCCACGCCCGGATGTGGCAACCCAGCGGCTTTCATTGTCGCGGTATGTTGCGGGCACATCGGCCAATAGCGCGTCGGGCAGCCGGGCAAACATGTCAACCACCGCGCCAAGCGCCGCGGCATCTTGTGCCCAATACAGGTCAGCGGGCGAAGCGTCGCCTTCTTCCTGCAGCAAAACCGCCAGTTCGGCAGTGCCCGCATAGCGCACATTCACATTTATGCCGGTCTGCGCGGTGAAAGCGTCGATGATCGGGGCGACCAAGGGTTCGCCACGACCCGAATACAGTGTCAGATCAGCCAGTGTGGGCGTCGCGGCGAGCGCGGCCAGTGCAAAGACGGAGTTGCGCAAAATTGTCATGTTAACCTCTTTCAGGCGCCTGAGTTGCAGTGCTGGAACCCTGTTGGCTGATGCGCCATGCGGCACTTTGGTTTGGCGGATATCCGCGTCTTAATCCTTACTGATGTCGTCAGTTATTATGCTTGACTGGTTTCGTCAACAACCTGGCGCAATTTCCCCTGGCCTGCGCATCCTGTTGCGGGCGTGCAGGCGTGTGGTTTTTTGCGCCCAACGCGGCGCAGCGACCCAGTGGGCAGCAGGTATGACAAGGATGCGCAAACAAAAACCCGCGCCCTTGCGGCGCGGGTTTTGCAGCCATCGCAAGCCTGCATAATGTCAGCGTTTGCGGTCGCGCCGGCTGCTCATGGGTTGGAAGGCCACTGCGACATGGGCTTCGCAATAGGGTTTTCCGGGTTTGACCGGCAGACCACAAAACCAGAAATTATCAGTTGCCGGGTCACCAATGGGCCATTTGCAGGTGCGTTCTGTCAGTTCCAGCAAGGACAGTTTGCGCGCTGTCTTTTCGACTTCGCGCACAGTGGCCAGCGCTTCGGGGTCAATCTCATCGGTGGATGGTTGCGGCGGCAGGGGTTGGCCTGCGGGAATGATCGGACGCGGATTATACGGCGCGGGCGTCGAGATGGCCTCGGTGGGGGCAGGTTTCGGCTCGGGCGTGGCTTCTGGCGGTTTGGGGCGTGACGCGGCGCGTTCTGCCTTCGCGGCGGCAAGGTCCACGACGGGCGCAACCTGTTCCACCGCTGTGGGGGCGCGCGCTGTGGCTGTGGCTGCGGCTGCTGGTGTTGGCGCTGCGGCGGGCGGGTTTTCGGGCGCGGCCTTGGGGGGCTGCTGCTGCGGCGGCTCCTCCTTGGGGGCGGGTTGGGGGGGCGTGGCCTCGGCCTCGGGGGTGGTGCGGTTGGACAGGCCAAGCCTGTGCACCTTTCCGATGACCGCATTGCGCGTGACACCGCCCAGTTCCTTGGCGATCTGAGAGGCGGACTGCCCCTCGATCCACATTTTCTTTAGCAATTCGACCCGTTCGTCGGTCCAGGACATGATCTGCTCCACGGCTGGCGGCAGGGCGGGCTTGTCACGCGCCCCATTTGGAATTCTATTGCCCGAAGTGTAAGGGCAAGGTGGTGAAATACAAGCCGCGCCACATAAATACAATGACCAAGCGTGCGAAACTGACGTCAAAGCCGGAAAGGGCACCAGAAATGCTGGACCAGAAGATAGAACAACCCGATCGCTTCGGTATGGGAATACGCCGTTTCGGGCGGATGAACTGGCTGGGGCTGCAAGCCCTGGCCTGGCGCGAGGTGATGCGCTTTCTGGTTGTCTGGACCCAGACACTGGCCGCGCCACTGGTCACGGCGGGGCTGTTTCTGGCGGTATTTTCGCTGGCCATCGGGCCTGCGCGCGGGGATGTGCTGGGCGTGCCCTTCATCCAGTTCCTTGCGCCGGGCATTCTGATGATGACAGTCATCCAGAACAGTTTTGCCAATACATCGTCCTCCATCGTCATTTCCAAGGTGCAGGGAAATATTGTCGACACGCTGATGCCGCCCTTGTCGCCACTGGAACTTGTGCTGGGCTATCTGGCGGGCGGTGTCGCGCGCGGGCTGGTTGTGGGGGTGGTTATTGCGCTGGCCTTGTGGCTGGTTCTGGGGCTGGGGGTTGCGCATCCGTTGTGGTTGCTGGTGTTCCTGACGCTGGGGGCCGTGCTGCTGGGGGCCATTGGAATTGCGGCGGGCATTATTTCCAACAAGTTCGACCAGATTGCCGCAATCACGAATTTCATTGTGGTGCCGCTGTCGTTTTTGTCGGGGACGTTCTATTCCATCTCGGGGTTGCCGCCGGTGCTGGAAATGATCAGCCGGTTCAACCCCGTCTTCTACCTGATTGACGGGGCACGCTATGGCATGATCGGCGCATCGGATGCTGCGCCGGTTCTGGGGCTGGTTGTCGTGGGGGGGGCTGCGCTGGCGGTGTCGCTGTTGTGCTGGTTCTGGCTGCGCATCGGCTACCGGCTGAAACCGTGAGATGAACACGTCATTGTGTGGTCTGGGCCGCATGCGGGCCGGTTCGCTTGTATTGAGGGGGCGCAATGTTATATCTGGCACCAGATAACGCCAAAGGATGCATGGTGAAACAGCGTAACAGATTTGCCGCAGCGGTTCTGGCCCTGTCAGTGCTTGGCGCCCCCGGTGTTCAGGCAGATGAAAGGATGTGGGCCGATTGCAGAACCTGCCACGCGGTCACGGCACCTGACGGGTCTGTGCTGGCGCGTGGCGGGCGCAGTGGCCCGAACCTTTATGGCATCGCGGGGCGCGCCGCCGCATCAGATGGGGATTTCAGGTTCTATTCCGATGCTATGCGCGCCGCCCGCGCGCGCGGCATAAGTTGGACGCAGGATAATTTCGTGGCCTATCTGGCCAATCCTGAACAATTCTTGCGCAGCGTCACTGGAAACCCCGATGCTGTCGCAGAAATGCATGTGGAATTGCGCCAAGGCGGGCAGGCATTGTTTGACTATCTGCGCGGCCTGTCGCAATAGCCTGTGCCAGCGCTTCGCAAGCGCTGCGCAGTCAGGCGCTTTGTCTGTCGGGGCTTTGCTGAACATCAGGTGAGAGACTGGACAGCGACCCAAGCGGAATTTGCTGCGGCTGCTTCCTTCCGGACCTGACCGGGTTGGCAAGGCGCTTGCCCGCGCCAGCCTCTCGCGGCGGTACTTAGGGCCTTGCGCGCGCCAATGCAAGCCATCGCGGATGATTTCGGCACATCCAAGGACATGCCGGGAGAACAGCATACGCCAAGCTTTGCGCTAACACCTTGATTCGCCAAAAAACCGGATCGAAAACCGATTTCCACTTTTGCAGGGTTTGGTCTATGACGGGATCAGGCAACCAGACAGGGCGGGCATGGCCAAACGCGGCTATCATCATGGTAATTTGCGGCAGGCATTGGTTGATGCCGCGCTGGAACTTATTGCGGAAACTGGCCCGCAGGGCTTCACTATGGCCGAAGCGGCCAAGCGTGCGGATGTGTCCGCCGCTGCCCCCTACCGTCATTTCACGGGCCGCGATGATCTGATTGTCGAAATTGCGCGGCAGGGGTTTGACCTGTTCGCAGATGTTCTGGAATACGCCTACAAGGACGGGCAACCGTCGCCGCTTGTCGCATTCGAGGCTGTGGGGCGGGCCTATCTGGCCTTCGCGCGGGCGCATCCGGGCCATTACGCCGCCATGTTCGAATCAGGCGTGGCGGTGAATGCAAGCAAGGATCTTGCTGCCGCCAATGCGCGCGCAAATAATGTGCTTTTGCGCGCCGCTGCCGACTTGTCTGCGCGCATGCCCCCCGACCGCCGCCCCCCCGCTGCCATGTTTGCAGCCCATGTCACGGCACTTAGCCACGGGATTGTCGCGCTTTATGCGCGTGGCACACCAGGCGCGCGCGCGCCCTTCACGGCCGAACAATTGCTGGAAAGCGGTGTGGGGGTGTATTTGCGTGGCTTGGGTTTTCTCGACTCCGACACCTAAGCGTGACGGGCGGGGTTACGACGCTTCGCAACCAGAGTGTGGAAAAAATGTAAAATATATTTACATCAGGACTTGAAAACGCCGCTGGAACTGCCACATATGTAAATGTGAATTACATTCACTGAAACGGAAAGGGGTATGAAATGACAACAATGACCGCGCCGATGTCATGGGCCCGTCAGGCCGAAGCCTGGCTTGACGGCTTTGGCAAGGCAGGCTGGATCACCGCGATGGTGCTGGCCTTTATTATGTTCTGGCCTGTGGGGCTTGCGCTTCTGGCCTATATGATCTGGGGAAAACAGATGTTTGGAAAATCCTGCCGCAAACAGGCCCGTCATGGCGCCGCCATCCTGCGTTCTTCGGGCAATACTGCATTTGACGCCTACAAGGCCGATACATTGCGCCGTCTGGAAGACGAACAAGCCGCATTCGACAGCTTTTTGCACCGCCTGCGCGAAGCCAAGGACAAGGCCGAATTCGACCAGTTCATGGAAGACAACCGCCGCAAGCGCGACGCAGGGCAGGGTGTTGATCATCCGGCCTGAGGACTTGGGCAGACACGCCGGCAATGACCAGAAGGCCCCGAAGTTGCATTCGGGGCCTTTT